>NZ_BFBR01000010.1:117439-121081 GCF_003112735.1 Candidatus Phycosocius bacilliformis | reverse complement strand
CCTTTGGCGCGGGCATTGGCGGCCAGCTTCTCCAAGGCTGGATTGCCTTGTGGATAGCCAACCACGGCGACTGGCAAAAGGCGCAGCATGTCATCATTGCGCTTGAAGATGGCAGCGGCGCGATTGGATCCATTGCCCCAATCGGTGCGCTGCATGATGAGCTGACCGCCACGGGCCTCCGCCCATTTTTGGGCTAGCAAATCGCCGCCTGACTTTTGGCCGGTCACTACCAAAGCCATGCCGGGGTAGGCCTTGTTCAAGGCGTCGAGCTTCTTGAAGACGTGGTTTGTGATGGCGGCTAATGCTTCTGGCGACTGGCCTTTGGTCAGGCTCGCATCAGCGATGAAGATTACCGATTGGACTGCGCTGGCGTTTGTCCTGGCTTTTTCGGCACGGCGGGCGATTAGAGCACGGGCTTCCCAAAGGGTGGCGCTTTTCAAGGTTACATTGCCAGAGACTGTGGCAGGCATCCAACGCTCGCCGGTATGACGGGCGGAGGCGTCGGCGAAAGCTGCCAAAGCGTCAGTGAGGGTTTGTTCCCATTGCTCTAAATCGTCGCGCTGGGTGACCAGCTCTTCGGCTGCGACGTCGTCGATTTCCGAACCGAAGGATCCGTTGTGGGCCATTTGTTCGCGAACCATTTCAGTCAATTGCGCTTCGACGCGGTCGAGTCTGTCGGTTGCCAGTTTGCGCTGGCGATTCAGACCGTCGCAGATGGCCTTTAAGATGCTGGGTGCGAGATCGCCCGAGCGAGTGCCGGAAACGATTTGGGCTAGGCCGCTGGCGATCACATCGGCCATTTTGTCGATGGATTCTGTGTCGAGGCTATCGCGATTGTCGCGGTCACCGAGCACCATTTGACCCGATAGGGCGATGGCTTCGAGGGCGACGGCGGTTTGGCTGATTGTATTGGTCATGTTGGTTTCTCCTGTGCCTTTGTGGCAGCCCCAACGGGGCGCGGGCTGTGTAAATGCCAAGGGGTCAGACAACAGAAATTGCGTCCGTGGTCGTGCCGGAAGCAGCGGTCTATGGTGTCTGTCATCCGAAGGAGGCGACAGGGGAGCCAGGGCGTAGCCCTTGACAGATTGAGCCATAGATTGCTGCTGGAGCTGGGACAAAATTTTGACGAAGGACGGACCTAGGGTAGAGTCAAGGGTTCTAGCCGCATCCGTTAGGGTGCGGGTATGTCCCTTGACGCTAGGCGAACTTGTGAGCCACTAGGTTTGTATCTCGTTGAAATTTTGGTCGCAGGAAGTTCCGACGGTTAAGCCAGTCTGTCATCCGAAGGAGGCGACAAAGGAGCCAGGGCGGAGCCCTTGACAGACTGGATTGGCTGGCGGTTTCTTCCGGAGACTATGCCGCACAGCGGCATATCCCAGATGGTTGAGAACGCTTTGTGATGTGGCCGAGGCAGATCTTTTAAGCTGTCGCAATGGTTCTTGTGCCACATTGCGAAGTGTTTTCGAGCAGGCTCGAACACAATAAAAAATCACACCGAAAAAACAGCCTTGCCTTGGCTTCAGAGGTTAAGCGCTAGAGATTTGTTGCTGTTTTTTCTGTGGCTTTGAAAGCAATTTGTTTTGTGTGATCCCCTTGGCATTTACACAGACCACGGCTTGATGGGGATGACATAGAGGGGCAGGAGAAACCGGCATGACACAATCAGCTAAACAGGTGTCGCCCTCGAAGCCATCGCCCTATCGGGTCAAATGGTGCTCAGAGACTGTGAGAATTGTGATGCCTTGATACAGAATCCATCGACAAAATGGCCGATGTGATCGCCAGCGGCCTAGCCCAAATCGTTTCCGGTACTTGATTGGCGGATCGCGCTCACAGTATCTTAAAGGCCATTTGCGACGGTCTGAATCGGCAGCGCAAACTGGCAACCGACAGACTCGACCGCGTCGAAGCGCAATTGACTGAAATGGTCCGCGAACAAATGTCCCATAACGGCTTCTTTGGTTCGGAAATCGACGACGTCGCAGCCGAAGAGCTGGTCACCCAGCGCGACGATTTAGAGCAATGGGAACAAACCCTCACTGACGCTTTGGCAGCTTTCGCCGACGCGTCTGCGCGTCATAGCGGCGAGCGTTGGGTGGCTGCTGCAGCTCTGGCAATGTAACCTTGAAAAGCGCCACCCTTTGGGAAGCCCGTGCTCTAATCGTTTGGCGTGTTGGAAAAGGCGAAGCCGAAGCAAGTCTGAGGATTATCTTCATCGCTGATGCGAGCCTGACCAAAGGCCAATCGCCAGAAGCATTGGCCCGCGTCACCAATTACGACTTCATCAAGCTGTTTGCCTGAGTTGCAACAAGTCTGGGCGTTGGTTGTGACAGGCTAAAAGTCAGGCGGCGATTTGCTAGCCCAAAAATGGGCGGAGGCCCGTGGCGGTCAGCTCATCATGCAGCGCACCGATTGGGGCAATGGATCCAATCGCGCCGCTGCCATCTTCAAGCGCAATGATGACATGCTGCGCCTTTTGCCAGTCGCCGTGGTTGGCTATCCACAAGGCAATCCAGCCTTGGAGAAGCTGGCCGCCAATGCCCGCGCCAAAGGCTTCAAAGTCTCCATGCGCGACATCCACGAGGAAATGGAGGGCCTTGCCTGACACCATCACGCTAGATCGACAAGAGGGCGCTGGTTAACTCCAGCGCCCTTTGTGTCGATTTGAGGGTCCGGACTTATAGGGTAGTTATCATAATCCAGCTCAGGTGTTGGTATTGAGGACACACGACGGACTATAGCTTGTTTGACTGTTCCATCTTCCATGACAACATAACTTATGCGGGTTTGCGTTGGCGATGGCTGATCGAAATCATAGATTGTGGCAGTAATAGGATGGTCTCGGCTTGAGACGGCTTTGACATCCCCATTTTCAATCTGAATGTTGATTGAGACGATGTGCCCCAACAGAATGCGATAGAAAAGATCGCCAATTTCCTTACTGGACAATGTGACCTCGTGGCTTTCTTCGATGATTTCGCGGAGAACATTGCTTTTCAGACCGCTGGCTTGCCAAAAGTAAAGAGCGGCAAGAAGAGTGTTATGTTCGGCGTCACTCACCGTAAATGTTTTTGACATTGGCTCATCTCTTAGCTGGCATTGATCGGCGGCTTTGTGTGAATTTGGGGGACCGTCTTCTGAGCCGGTCCCCCTTCGGTAGACACACAGGAGAGTTGCACGGTGACCAACCGTGCAAAAATGCTACTACAGCCTCAACCTCGCTTGTGTTGATGGTGATTGTCTTAAGTTGGACGAAAAAAACGCTCAGCCTGCGGCCGAGCGTCTTTCTAAGTGGGTTGTTAGATCAGAAGTGAGCTGATTATGTTTATGTGTCGGCGTGATTGCCAAGCGGGTGTTTGGTCGGTTTCAAGAGGCTCTTCGATTGAAGCAGCGTTGAGAACGTCGAGGTCAAATCCGAAGTTCATATCTTCTTCTTCGAATGCAAAACCGCTTTGGGTTTGGGTGATTGATCGTGTCATGCTCGTCTCCTGTGTTTGAGCACTAAGACAAGCGAAGCCTTGTCCTTGGAGGCGTTTGAGCGTGGGCACTTGGTGATGATGACATGGCAAACGGGACCGGCTGGGCCGATCCCGCTTGTCGCGCTAAGGGTTTTTCAGAAGGGGATATCTTCCAACTCTTCTT
>NZ_BFBR01000010.1:0-117341 GCF_003112735.1 Candidatus Phycosocius bacilliformis | reverse complement strand
AAGCCTTGTCCTTGGAGGCGTTTGAGCGTGGGCACTTGGTGATGATGACATGGCAAACGGGACCGGCTGGGCCGATCCCGCTTGTCGCGCTAAGGGTTTTTCAGAAGGGGATATCTTCCAACTCTTCTTGGCGGGTCTGTTGTTTCCGGCCTTTGGTGCTCCGGCCGGAGGCTGCTTCAGCGTGAGCTGTTGCGTCGTCATTGGCTGGAGCGCGGCTTTCGTCCGAACGTGATCCGCTCTTGTTTTGGAATCTGATCTGCGTGCCAGGGCCGGCCAACAGATCGTTCATCAGCCACTTCTCTTCCTTCTCTTGGCCGTTGTCGTCCAACCGACGAACTGGGCGTTGCGATGTGGCCAGAACGCCGTTGTAAACAGTGCAAGCAGCACCCTTTTCGGCGTATTGGATCAGGGTGTCGGCCAACTTGCCGAACACGGTGATTTTGAAGGCATGGGTCTTTTTGACTTCATCGCCATTGTCGCGGCGATATTCAGTGTTGGCCATCACCGTCAGGCGGCAGCCGCCCCGGATTGGTTCTGGATCGGATGCGAGGTTGCCCGAGACGGTGAAGAATGCGATTGCTTCCATGGTGGTTTCTCCTGTTTTCGACCAGAGCGCCTGATTGCCTCTATGTCTTACTTGGGCAGGCATTGCCTTGCCCTTGGAGCCTGTCCGCCATGGCCGTCATTGGTTTTGGGTTCGCGCCTCTCGCTAGTCCGGCATAAATGTCCAAGAGATTTTGAGCCTTTGAGCGTCTTTGACCGCCTCAACATCGCCCCCTGCAATGAAAGGAAGCCTCGCTTAGCAAGGCTTCCGCGCAGCCCAAGGCTTTGGCACAAAGTCATTGGGCGAAGGCAAGCAGGCAGAGCTGGGCCTGCGCGCAGTGGCTGAACCGGATGGTGCAGCCCTTGTCGGTTGCGCGTGAAGCGGGTGCGTATAGGGGAGGGTGGCTCTTTGAAGAATGAGCCAGCTTTGTTTTTGCCGAGTTTCTATAGCTTTTTGCAAACATTTTTGATGACGTCGTCTAAATATATCCCTTGGGCTAACATCAATAGCACATGCCCGTGGCATGGTTTTGGCGCACAAAAACATCTGAGTTCTTTGCCGCGCAGCTCCTCGATCTTCGTTACAATATTTGGCTGGCTTCTTAGCCATTTTGCATATTTTTTTATGACTTCACCTCTGTCATCTTCGCGCGTCATTTGAAATGGATTACCCCATATGCTCCCTCGCCCTATGTAAACTCCGTTGGTTGGCTTTCGCCCATCATGTAAATTTCCGACTTTGATTTTCATCTCTTATATCGACCGTCATTCGATTTGCGGGGTTATGCCTGGGTACTTGGTGGCATAAAAAAGGCCGCCAATTGCGTGGCGGCTTGTTGAACAATTTGGGATCGGTGCTAATGAGCGGGATCCGTGGGACAGGGGGAAATTCACGGATCCCGCTTGCCTCCGTCCATATTTGGTCGAAAGGCAGCTTTGAAGTCACCCCCTGGGGTTAGGCTTCGGGTGACTTCGCGCTTTTTGAACGTCTGCCTGACATTTCTTTGGTGTTGTTCTCGCCTCTCCTTTCTGGCAAAACTGCAACTGCCGCCTTGGCCTTGAGCCTTTCATTAAGTGGGATGAGAACACCCTTTAGCGCTCTCAATCCCACTTCTATTCGTTGATGAGCCGAGTAGATTAAAGGCAATCAGAGCTTCACCAAGGGTGTCATATCAGCTTTGCAACTGGTTGGTCCCCGCCTGTTCGCTATAGCTATAGAGGTTGAACCCAACAGCGTCCGTCTCGATGCGGAACCCTGCCACGAGCGTGATCCCATCCCTTTTGTCGATGGGTACAAAGTCCGACTTTAATTGGGCGATGTGGCTGTAGGGCACTTCAGTGACTGTATGTTCCATGTTTCACTTCTTTTTGTTTGCCGGTAAGGCAAAGCCTTGTCCTTGGAGGCGTTTGAGCGTGGGCACTTGGTGATGATGACATGGCAAACGGGACCGGCTGGGCCGATCCCGCTTGTCGCGCTAAGGGTTTTTCAGAAGGGGATATCTTCCAACTCTTCTTGGCGGGTCTGTTGTTTCCGGCCTTTGGTGCTCCGGCCGGAGGCTGCTTCAGCGTGAGCTGTTGCGTCGTCATTGGCTGGAGCGCGGCTTTCGTCCGAACGTGATCCGCTCTTGTTTTGGAATCTGATCTGCGTGCCAGGGCCGGCCAACAGATCGTTCATCAGCCACTTCTCTTCCTTCTCTTGGCCGTTGTCGTCCAACCGACGAACTGGGCGTTGCGATGTGGCCAGAACGCCGTTGTAAACAGTGCAAGCAGCACCCTTTTCGGCGTATTGGATCAGGGTGTCGGCCAACTTGCCGAACACGGTGATTTTGAAGGCATGGGTCTTTTTGACTTCATCGCCATTGTCGCGGCGATATTCAGTGTTGGCCATCACCGTCAGGCGGCAGCCGCCCCGGATTGGTTCTGGATCGGATGCGAGGTTGCCCGAGACGGTGAAGAATGCGATTGCTTCCATGGTGGTTTCTCCTGTTTTCGACCAGAGCGCCTGATTGCCTCTATGTCTTACTTGGGCAGGCATTGCCTTGCCCTTGGAGCCTGTCCGCCATGGCCGTCATTGGTTTTGGGTTCGCGCCTCTCGCTAGTCCGGCATAAATGTCCAAGAGATTTTGAGCCTTTGAGCGTCTTTGACCGCCTCAACATCGCCCCCTGCAATGAAAGGAAGCCTCGCTTAGCAAGGCTTCCGCGCAGCCCAAGGCTTTGGCACAAAGTCATTGGGCGAAGGCAAGCAGGCAGAGCTGGGCCTGCGCGCAGTGGCTGAACCGGATGGTGCAGCCCTTGTCGGTTGCGCGTGAAGCGGGTGCGTATAGGGGAGGGTGGCCTATTATTCTTCTTCTTGTTTTCTTTTTGAATGCTAAAAGCAAAAAGCGGACCCGCTTTGCGAGGTCCGCTTTGTCGGGGTTCTGATTTTAATTTAGAACGGATCTTCTAAGTCGTCAGGGTCGACGGTCTTGCTTTTGCCTTCATCCTGGTCGTGAAAACTATCATCTTCAGGGTGAGGAACAGGTGCACCTTGGTAATGTGGATTCTTCATCCAGATATCATATGGGGTCAGAATCCAAGCTGATTGAGGGTCTTCTTCCCCATAAGCTGTCGCCCATTGGGACAGGGCTGCCGAGGTATGTTGTGCCGTGGTTAGGCTGTCTTGATACAGAGCGTCTTCGCGTTCGCGGTCTGGATCGCTAAACATGGTGTGCTCCTTTCGAGGTTGAAATGCTTGGTGGCTGTCACTCTCGCTCTGCCCGTTACCCGAAATTGGCCGTTCTACGTTACCTTCGGTTTCTATGGATGCAGAGTGATGAGCCGCTTGTCATGGCGATAGTGCCAAGAGCCAACAGCGCCAAGCCACTGTTGGGGGAGAGATTGTCGGTCTCCCTGCCTGGTACTTTAAGTCATCTGACCTATTGCTCCCCGACACGAGCGCTTGATTGCCTCTGTGCCTTACTTGGGCAGTCATTGCCTTGCCCTCGGAGTGGGTCTGCTGTGACCGCCATTTGTAATTGGTTGCCGAGGTGCGGTTTGGGCGCTCACCAATGGTCTCTGGCGATGAAAGGAAGCCTCGCTTAGCAAGGCTTCCGCGCAGCCCAAGGCTTTGGCACAAAGTCATTGGGCGAAGGCAAGCAGGCAGAATTGAGCCTGCGCGCAGTGGCTGAACCGGATGGTGCAGCCCTTGTCGGTTGCGCGTGAAGCGGGTGCGTTTTCAGGGGTTTATAGGCTTGAGTGGCACCGTTATGAAAGTTTTTAAGCAGGTTCGATCTCGGACAAAACAGCATAAAAAAAGGACCACCAAGATGGTGGTCCCTTTTTCTAGGTTGGGCGCTATTCTCTTGATTTATATCCAGCCCACAGTGTGCTTATCACAAGGAAGCCAGTCCAAAGGCAGATGCCCACTAGGAAAGTAATTGCGTTATACTCCGTCATTTTAGCTTTTCCCTCATGAGATCAAACTTCACAGAATTTAGTGCCTGGGCCAGATCACAATATATCGCAAACAGACCCATGAGCAATATGTTTGCAATTAAAAGTAGCCTCGCCAGTTGAACGTCAAATGTCTCTAGCACTGAAGGCACGTTGTTGCTCGCTAAGATCAGCGTCAGCGAAGCTCCCGTTGCTTTCCAAAAGGCTGACAGCGTTCCAAATACCGTTCGGTATGTGGTATATTTTAAGAGTTGTTTTTCGGAGGCTTCGATGGGCTTTGCCGCTGAATTTCGTGTTGGTTGAGTGGGTCCTGTCATTGTGGCACTCCTTTCAACCGTTTCGACCAGCCTTGTCCTTGGACTCCTTTTGAGGGAGCCTCAGTATTCGTCGATTTCGCAGTTTAATTCTGAGGCCCGCCTTTCTGCAGCTGCTCGTGCTTCTTCATAATTCGTGAAGTCTTCTTCGTCGGTGACGTCAAACTGATCATGTTTTGGACCACTAAGTGGGACTCTTGTGTAGACTTCCCAACCTTCGATGGCTTTAAGTTCCTCAGCATATGTTTTTTCGCCGTTTATTCGCGTCCAACCATATAGCATGACGGTAACAGGATCTGCGGGCCGGGTTACCATTGCCAGTTGCTCATTATAGAGCTCGGCAATCTTCTTGGCGTTTGCTTCGCTATCTGGAGCTTCAGCAAAATCACAAATTAGCCGGTCATTTCCGTCACGGATGCACCAATATCCTTTAGGTAAGGTTGGGTTGGTTTCGTGTACTGGCTTCCAGAGGTTTAATTCGGATTCAATTTGTTCATGTGTTGACATGGCGGCAATATCCGTCGTTGACATTGGAGCATTGGGTTTTTGGGCTTCGCGAAGTATTGGGCGATCAGGTTACTTGGATGGAGGAGGCCTTTTTGTGAGCTTCCAATACAAGGTCTTCCATGTCTTTTGTGCTGGCACCACATGATTGGGTCCAAGTGTAATAGGATCCATTGATGTGACCGTACCAATCGACCGCGGAGCCTGATAAGTGCTCGTTGATATGGAAGAGTTCTACGCGGCCTCTAGTCCAGCGAGCGGGCGGCAGGACGCATAGCATCTCGTCCCATTTCTCTTGAGAAATTGCTGTAGGAGTCGTGAATAAGGATTGCTCATGAGCGTCCATCATCGCTTCCAGCTCATCATCACTTACGATTTTTAAGTTATCGCCCAATTTGGTGAGGAGTTCCTCATAAGTCACGTCCCCATATCCAACGGTAATCGAGCCGTCGCTGAAGTGTCGAACAAAGCTTTTGGTGAAGCCGTTAAATGGGAGCTCGACAACCCAGGTTCTGGAAACAAGCGTTTTGGTGGTCGAAGTGAGGCGTTCCATAATCGCGTCCTTCTTGATGGTCTGGGTCAGCAGTTGATGGTCAGTTTCGCCAAGGGTTTTTAGGGTCGAGTGTCGCAATTGAAGCGCCTGGCATGCGGACATAGACCGCCCAAGCTTTTGCCCCGATGGTTTGGGTGCGGATTTCGCCGGGGCTTTCACCTAGCGCATCTAGCGCTTCTCGCAGAAGTTGTGGACCGTATTTCTTGCCTTTGACCTTTTTGTCGAAAACAAGGTTATTGTCGGCAGTTCGTGCTTGTGTGTGAATAGTTTTCGCCTGCATCGGTTTTTGTTCCTCATGCTATAAGGTTTGGAGTTGTTGTCGCAGGTCGGTTTAGCTGTGCGTGTACCCGTCGGTTTCGATGCCCAAAGTCATGCCGACCCATTTTCCGATCAGACAGCCATCGAAACTTTTTCGGAATCTTCGACGAAATTGGAGATAACTCGTTGCACCATCGCTAGAGCGTTGAAATATCCGGTGAATGGCTTGTTGCTGGGGTTTGGTAATCATGCGTTCGCCCTTTCCTTGTCTCTAACCAAGGTACAGCCTCGCACTTTTGATCAGACAATTTGGCCGGGTCGACGGGGTTGCTCGCAAAGACGCTATTGTGGATGCACGGTGTAGCGGTTGCGCGTGAAGCGGGTGCGTTTTTGGGTTTGGCTCACGCTTTGAAGCTTGTTTTGAGGTTTTTGTGGATTAAGTGGGATTGGGGTTTCGAATTATTCCATTGCGTCAGCTAATCCGAGACTACAAATTAGGCGGCCGCTTTCTTGGCGTTAGCGTTATGGATTACAACTTGCGGCCTGAACCAGTCAGTATTCTCGTTGGCGAGCGCTTGAAAGACATGAGCCAGATCCTCCGTGTAGAGATTTTTGGTCTCGTCTCCCGTCGTTTCGTTTGCGATTGTATAGAGGTCAGGGATCTCGCTGTAGGTTAGTCGGACTTTGGTTCCATTGCCCAGTGTGAAACGGAGTGTGTGGTCGATGCCTTCATGCGACCAGATAAATTCTGTTGCACGCCAATCGGCCAGAGCGTTAGCAATTGTGCGATAATTGTCCGCCATCATACATGTTTCGAGTTGGTGTTTCATATCTTGGTGGTATGGGGTTTCAGGCGGCCCTGGTATCTGTGTTTTGGCACCAATCATGTATACGCTGGTTCCATCACTGCTGGTGCGCGGTCCGTCGACTTGGCCAAAGTCTTCCAGTGATTTTCGTTTATACGGTGTGATTGTGGCCTTTGTTCCCACACTTAATGCGTTAGGCAGAAGGCCACTTGCAACGATGGCATACTGACTGGGCTTCACCTTAATAATGGTCATAAGTGCGTCTACATGGACGACCGTGCCCGTAGTCGTGATGCCGTCTGTTACATGCCCGAAGGCATTGCGACCCTTGGCAAAAGTAACATCATAGTATCGAAACGTCCTTATGTTGCGGGGCATCCATTCTGGGCCACTTTTCAACAATTTAAGACCAGCGTCTCGCAACATTTCACGCGTGGGCAGGTTTTCTAAAGACCTATCAATACTGCTCGCAATGGGTGTGGCATCACTTGCACGCAGTTCTAAGTCGTAGCCAGTTTCCGCCCCTTGCTTCAAGGCATTTTGTGCCACATGGGCCCTAAACGCATCTGGATAATATTGCTCCACGGTCTTCACGATCATGTCGCTCCACTTTCCGTAAAAAGGATGAGTGGCGAATTCATCGGCAAAGCCAAGCAAGACGAGCGACACTTCGACGTCCTCTTCAAACCAACAGGTTTGACCGTAAGTGTTGACTTTCAGATAGTCTGGCAGGGCAGACATACGCTCTTGCGAAAGGTAAAATCCTCCGTGACTGGCAGTTGAAACGGACCAGATTCCTGGTGCGATTTGATCAGCATCTTGGATGTGACCCCATGGGCTCCCCATGGGTTTTGGGACAGGTAAAAAGCGGTTCATGTGCTTTCCTTTGAAGTGTGATTGGAATTATTTGACAGTTCGATAAGCGCCATCGAGCACTTGGAATTGGGAGCTCCATTGGTGATATTTGGTGAGCTCTGGTATTCCGGCTGGTTCAAAAGAAACCGTGCGGGTTTCTTGGCCGTTTACGTGGGTAACGGCTGCGAATTCTGAGTAGCTTTTGATCTTCAGTTTGAAACCCGCCTTGCGGGCCAAGCTTCTGAATTCCGATTGCGTTATCGTCGTCTTGCCGGCCATGATGATCTCCCTTACTGGCGATCATGCAGCGGCAGCCTTGCCCTCGATCTCTGTCGAGTTGTTCGCCGCAAAGGGTGTCTTGTTCTGCACAGAAAAATGCGCGTTGGCGTCGGCTTGCGTGTAGCGGTCCAACCCATGGTGAATGGCGCACCAAAGATAAATCGGCATCGTCCCCCAGTGCCAGCTTCTGGAATCTGTGAGATCTAGGCTGGTTTGAACGTCCAGTTCATACAGCGCCATCTCTGCGAGAAAGGCCAACCGAGAGAGTGTCGCGTAGGTTTCGATAGATCCATTTGCCTTTTGATAGCGTTGAGCTTCATCTTGAAGCTTTTTTCGGTCCACGGTGTTGATTTTGCCTTCCAGTACCGCTTCCCAATTAAATGCCAAGGTGATCGCGGTTGTTGCAAACTCGATCACTTCATTGGCGTTGAAGAGGCGCTTGGTTAGGGTTGGATCTTCGAAGTTCCATTCCCTAGTTTTCGGCGGCTTTGGAGCCGCCTGATCTTTGTCAGAGTCGGTCGTATTCGAAATATTTGCCTCTTTGAGGATTATTTCCCGCGCCTCGATGAGGTCTTTCGCTTCGGTAAAGATGCACGGCTCGTCGTCTTCACGATGGTGAGCCCCGACAAAGACAACTGCAGCGCCGGCCAGGTTCATACCAAGCAGTGCGGAGTAGAAAAGCGCACCAATCTTCTGTGTTTCGATCACTGGTCCGATAATCATGGTTGATAGGATGGTCATGGGTCAGTGCCCCTTTCATTATCTGGTTGAGACCCGCTATGTTCGCAGCTTTATGCGTTGCTATCGGCTTGGGTGGGTGGCTCTGAAGGGGCGAAGTCGAATGTCTGGTCTTCGGTCGTTTCAACGATCCAGCTATGCTCGACTTTGGCTGTGCCATTTTTCACGTCGACAATGACGGTTCCCGATCCCCCATTGTTGTTTTCCCATCCTTCAAAGTGGAGCTCCTCAGCCAGACAGAAGATTTCATCCATCGCGTTTTCTATGGTGATGCCGATCTCGGTCGCACAATTCGTGACTTTGGGCGGTGCAGGTTCGGTCTTGGCTGTTTCGCCATGCACGATGATAAGATTGTCCGTGCATCCGCTATCCCCACATCCGCTGTAGGGAAGGAAGATTTCAAGAATTTCGGGGTCGAGGGCGGCCAACGCAGTGGCGACTTGTCTGGCAAGCAATTTCACTCTGTCAGAGCGCGCATCCATAGCCCTTTTGGTCTCGGCCGCCATTTCGATTGGGTCATAAGTCATGATTGACTCTCCTTTGCCTGTTTCGTGAGTGTTGTGATTGGGTGGCGCTTGCTTCGACGTGGGCCCATCATCCATGGCTGAAATGCGATGTTGAGGCACCAATCTGACCAGCTGGGCACTCGTCCAAGGTCTTCCTCGACATGTCGCTCCGCGATGTGTCTAGTCATGACGGTTCGACCATCACTATTGATTATGGTTGGGCCAAAGATTTGGACGCAGAGGCTTATACCCTCTGCATGGTGTCGTAGCGCTCGATGTCGGGGGTCAGCGGTGATGGTTTTTGAGCCATCGAGCCACAAATGGATATGGTGGTAGTCTTCCCACGATCCGCCCCAGGCTTTCACTGAGGATTGTGCATGTAGGTAAGCATCCATTTTGGGCCTCCTTTGTCAATTTGCATGGGCAAATCGTCAAAGAAGCCTTGTCCTTGGAATGCTCTTTATCGCAGGCTTGATAGGGTCCGGCGCACACTGGTCTCTGTATTCGCCAGCGCATAAAGGACTGATGTCGCTAGTATGGCCAATACCATGATCTGGTGAAAACCGATCATTGCTGGTTTTGTGAGAAGTGGTCCAGCAATCGACGCTAAAATTGTGAAGATAGTAAATGCGATCGTCGCATTTTGAATGAGTTGATAAAGGTTTTGGAAACCACTTCGATGGCGTTGGCTAAGCTTGTTGAGGGCTATTCGTCGTTCGAAAACATTGCTCGAGGCAATTTTTCTTATCGATTCCAATTTTGAAAGGATCGATTGGATTGTGATGACGTTTGTCATCGCCCGGGTCACGAGATAGCCGGTAATTGTCACCAAGATAAAATAGATGGTTGTGACGGCGATCATTTTTCGTGGTGGATCTGAGACGATTTTATTTAGTCCAACGAACCAAATAGCTACCAAAAAGAGGGCTGGAAGCGTGATTGACAAGGTTGCCATAAGATCGCCAACACACTCCGCTATGAGGCGTTTCATTTCCTGAATGAGCTGTGGGCCTTGCGACATGGTGACTCTGTGGATCTCTTTGGTTTCGACGGATTCAATTTTGCGCTCGTGAGAGTGCGTTTTGGGGTTTTGTATCGGTTTGCGGTCTCATTTTTGAATTTTTACCTCTCAGATCGTTTCCATGATCACGGAGTTGTCAAGTTGCCTTCGATAAGGCAATAGATAAATGAGCAGTGCTCTTGGAGGTTCATATGGCTGCAAAGAAAAAAATGGAATCTGTTGCTGATCTCGACGTTCTTATTTCCGAACAGGAAGCTAAGATCGCTTTGGCCACTGATGGATTAAAGGAGTTATTGGCTCGACGTGAGGCCGCAGTCGGTGCTGAAGTCGTGACCTTGGCGGGTAAAGCGGGGCTTACCGTATCAGATTTTCTGAAAGTTCTAGCCAAAAAATGAATTCCTGGTCTCGGGGGCATTGTCATTTTCGTGTGTCGTCATGAGGCTGATGAGGTCATTAGCCGGTTGGCGCAATCCGAGAATACGACTTATTTCCAGTGCCGCTTCAAAGGGTGAATCCAATAATTGGTCAGCAAGCCATAGGTTTTGCCCGCCTTGCCAACTTTGTCGGTCGGAAATGTTTCGCACGAGGAAACTTGTTGTATCTTCCGGCCATCTTTGCGTGATGGAAATGAAGAGCGATTTTGAGAAAAGTCTGGCTTCGCCCGCAATTCTGTTGCGCTGGTTCAGCCACTCAATCTCTGCTTTTTCTGATCCAGATTCCAGATGGGACCACACTTGCCGCAAAAACCAAATGGCACTTTTTCGAAACAATTGATGTCTTATGGGACATTTGGCGATTTCAGTTTGAAGAAGTTCGGCGAGACTGTCGGACATGGCTGTTCACCTTCATCGGTTACACCTCGTCATCTGGATGGATTGGACAGCGGCTTAGCGTCTCGGCATGGTCGCTGCCTGGCCAATGCGGCAGAAGACAGGGATGGATTTCATGACTGCCGCTGAGTCTTCGCCTCAAAGCGTCAGCTGCATCTTGCCCCGCCTTTGCCCCCCTTGAACTTGGACGATCATGGTCGGGCGCTGGTGTGATCTCTTTGATACTTGGCCACGGCTTGAATGCGCGCATCAGTGAGCTGGAAAGTGTGGCCGCTCCTGGAAGGCTCGATAAGAACATTGCCGCTAGGGTGTTTTCTATGCCTTCGCCGACGAGAATGTGACTTGTCTGCTTTGCTGCAAACCGAACGCTGCACCCAGAGAGGTTTGGCCCTAATAGCCTCTTCTGAGGCTCAATTGTCGCCTTTTTTCCGGCAGTATCGAGGTAAGTGATATGAACGCCGGCAAATGCGCCAGATGGGTTTTGGACGGCAGCAAGCATGGCAGGATGGTACGTTGAGATTCGCAGATACGGGTTGGCCGGAACGCGATCATGAAATCGTAGGACTGCTTGTGAGCGGATGAGGTGTCTGGGCAGGGATCTATGCAATACGAGGTAGGTTTCAGCCAGCGTATCTGAAATGGCAGTGGCACCTTGCCATAAATTAAGGCTAATTTTGAGCTTTGCCGCATCGAGAGCGTTTTGCGTGCGACTTGCATGTTTTGTCGCCGAAGATTCCGGAGCTTTTACGATATGTTTTAAGTGATTTTCGCTTTTGAGCCATTGAAGTGCTTCAGCTTCGTTACGGCAGTTGGTTTGGGCCATGATAAGCTGGATGATACCCCCCCCTTGCCCGCTCTCATGGTCAAACCAGATCCCGCGTGCCGCATCGACGGCTAGAGATCCCCGCGCGCCATACCGCCACTTTGTCCCCTTGGTTAAATGGGGTTTTGGGTCTCCTAAAAGGCTTCTTACGATTTCCGGTGTTGGTGTATTGAGGCTTCTCAGTGTCATGAGGATTGCCCTTAGCTTTGTCCACGTCCTGCGACGTTAGATTTGGATGGTTGTGATAGTGTCGCTCGCAATGATCAGCGAGTAGAGAAGGGTGATGTCTAGTTCATTGCCCAGCTGCTTGAGTGTTAAGCTGAACGATAAATCTGCCTTCGAGGGTGTTGTGTCGCCTGAAGGATGGTTATGAGCAATAATCATCTGGGGCGCACCTAATAGGATTGCCGTCCTCATGATCTTTCTTGCTTCGATTGCGACAAAATTAGGTCTGTGATTTGTAGTCACTTCTTCATGCAGAAGTCCGAATCTTGCATTTAGATAAAGGATGACCATGCACTCATTGCGTAGTGATCCTATCTCGGCTTTGAGATATTTCACGACTTGGCTGTGGCATGACAATATCTCGCTTGAAGGGTTTATTGACGGCGGGGGAGATCTTTTTATCAGCTTTTTCACCGCTTTTAGCCTGTCAATCTCGCGCTCGGATAGCCTGTGGTGTTTCAGACTGGCGGCCCACGGAAATGCGAGAAGGCCATCCAGAGTAAGATGCTCGAGCATGCTACAAGCCCTGCTTAGCCTTTCTCTGGGCGTTGGATCATCGAGAAGTTCTGCTAACGCCATGATGTCATCGTTTGATGGCGCATTCGCGTGATGTTTAGGTTGCTCTTCTTGGTCGGGGATTATGCTCAAAAGCTCCATGATCAGGCTGCTTCTTCAATAAGTTCATCGTCGTTAGCAGGTGCTTCACCGATCGTTTTCATGAGATATTGCGCGGCTTGTTCTGCCAGATGAGAGGCGGTGAGGAAGCTTGTTGGACGGTCGGTCATTAGCTTTGACCAGGAATCCAGATAGGAGGCATGGTTTTCCATCACGCTCTGATTTGGGGGAATTCCTAGCCAATAGGAGGCTATGATGCTTCCCAATTCGGCGACCAATTCTTCATAGGCGTAATAGGTTTCGCCGCTGGTCCATTTCTTCTCTTTAAGCGCTTGGCGGCGGCCGGTGCGATGGTTTGCTCCCGTTGCATGGATGAGTTCGTGCAATTCGGTTGCAAACGCGTCCTGTAGCGTATGGAAATCCGCTGCTGGTGGCAGACAAATCAGGTCTTGCGCTGGACTATAGTAAGCGCTGTTGCCGACGATGCGGGTGATTGGAAACCGGTCCAGTTTTTGCCGAAGAGCAATCGCTTCGGCCGTAACTTCGTGGGCTGTTTTGTCGTTTGCGAGTGTGGTCGGATAGAAGCTCGATGGTAGATCCTCGATCTGGTCGGCGTTGAACACCGGATATGTTTTATAAAAGCGGCGTATATCCATCTCACCGTCTGACGCTTCTGGCTTTTCTTTGACTGATGTTGTCGCCAAGAGAGCGTGGCAAGACTTTTCGCCCTTTCGAACCTGGCCGCCGAGCTCTTGGGCTTGTTTGTAGGTCAGCCAATAGGGTGAGCTATGTTCAAGGTTCTTTAGCATCAGCCAGAAGCGGTTGCTTCCGGTGAATTCTACCCCATTGTGGCGCAGGGGCATCCCCGTTAATCCCGTGCCCCCATCCCATGGCTTCACCCAAGGACGCGTGCCAGCCTCCAGCAAGCCGCTAATTGTGGAAATGATGGCGGCGACAGAAGTGTTCAACATGACAGGTCTCCGGTGTCTGGTGAGTTAAATTCAGACACAGTCATGCGCCCGCGGGTTTATTCGTGCGGGGCAATGACAGGGTCAGTTTGGATAGAGAGAAGGTTTTGGTCCGAGCCTGAGTTTAAGACATCTTAGGACCGTCCGAAGCGCGCAGCCTCGGCCTCGGCAGATTTCGTTTAGGCTTTTGGCTGTTTAGACTAGGCGTAGAGTCCGTGGCTGTAGCCAAGTATCCCAGTGGGCGGCAACTGGTTCAACACCCACAAGCGTCGCCCAATGTTCTGGAACTCGCTCGCCAGTTTTCGGGGCGAGGATCACAGCATGAACCCCGTCTTCGTCTTGTTGTTTGAGGGTCGAGTTTGGGGCAGATTTAGCAAAGGTTTCAAGATCTTTTCGCGCTAGCTTTGGGCTAATCGAAAAATAGGCACTCAGGGCATGCGTGCTTACACATCCGTATGCGCGGACGTGATCTTGAATCCATTGTTGTCGTTGGTGCTGAAACCAGTTGTTTGCCATGAGCAAACTCTATCAAAGGCTTTGTGATCCTTCAATTACCAATTAAAAGAGATTTTTCGAATTCTATCTTTGGGTGGACCGACAGCCTTAATAGAAATTCGACTTTTTTGCCTCG
This sequence comes from Candidatus Phycosocius bacilliformis, assembly GCF_003112735.1. Classification (GTDB taxonomy): domain Bacteria; phylum Pseudomonadota; class Alphaproteobacteria; order Caulobacterales; family Aquidulcibacteraceae; genus Aquidulcibacter; species Aquidulcibacter bacilliformis. The sequence continues at coordinate 103,440 of NZ_BFBR01000010.1, read as the reverse complement.
ACATGGAGCGCAATTTCGCTGTTTTGATCCGCGGCGTCGCCTGGTTCTGCTGGGTCTTCATCGACAGGTACGGGTTCGTAGTTCCAGCTTCGGGCGTAGTTTTTTAGCGGCTCTTTGGCATCTGTTTGGTTTACGAAGCGATGAAGCGCGTTGCGGTTGGCATGCCAGGTGACGGCTGTACTTTCGCCCATAGTCCTTAAGTAGTTCAGGAATATTCCGTAGGTATTGAGAACGTCTCCGAGGCAATAATCGCGGACAGCTTGGATCCCCTCGTCGGCAAGCTGCTTACTTACTTCTGACCCATGACCACCGATCTTGCCAGGATAGCCGCAAGCTCGCGCCATTGCGTCAAGAGCTATGTTTCGCGCTGCGCCATAGTTAGATAATTGATCCATGAGGTCCATGTGCCGGTCCCCATATCGGTAGAGATAATTCTCATAACGATTGTGGGTCCAGCATCCGGCTGTTTGAATTCCTAACGCTGTCGATCGAACGATCATAGCTGGGATATCAAATCCCCGCCCGTTGTAGGTGATTAAGGTTGGTTTGCTCGAGTCGAGATAAGCCCAGAATTTTTTGATAAGTTCGGCTTCGGTGTCTTCGGGATCACCGATGCAGTCGCATTGCATAGGTTCCCATCGAGATGTGTGGCCTTGGACTTTTTGTGCCCTTAGGGCCCCGATGCAAACAACTTTGTGAAAGGGTAGAGGTGGAAAGATTGTCGGATCGAAGTCAGGCCCAATCAAGTCTGGGTCTGGGATCGTTTCAATGTCAACGACGAGGACGGGTGAGCGCATAGGATTTCCTTTTAATCTCGTTGGATGCTGGCGATCGGGTAAATGGTAAGCAGGGTCGACAACACAGGTTCTGGGTTATCCCAAGGGATGAAATATCGGCGTTTGAATTCGATGATTTCACTGAATGCGCCGATTTTGGTGAGCCGTTCTGCCATATCCACATTCGCAGTCCTCACCTCGATCCTTGCCTTGTTCGCGACTTTGGCGGTCTTAATCGTGGATCCGTCAGTCAGAACAATGATAGCAGATTTGTCTTTGATCTGCTCGCAAAGGCTTGCGGGGGTATAGTCGGTCACTTTGCGCTTGCCCATGACTTGCAAGAGCGTTTCGGCTTGGGAATCTGGGAGAAGACGTCCTAGCCAAGTTGACCCGTCATTGCAGCGGACGCGGCGGATTTGCATTCCTTCATTTGGAGGAAGGAGCTTCCAGTATTCCATCAATAGGCCCGTTAGGAGATGGTAGCTTTGTTTGCGCATTTTGGGTGAGTTATCGATTTCGTCGGTCCAGGCATTTGCCCAAACGCTGGGAGCGGCATCTTCCCAATGCGTATCGGCATATTCATGCTTAGGTATTTCGCGGCGTTCGGTTGGCCGGATAAGTCTGAACGTGGGGACGCGAACGCCTTCCACGAGCCAGTCATCGCCCGGTATCAAAAGTCCGGCCCGTCCACTGCGTTGGTTTATGATATAGCGGGCACCTGCTACTCGGTTGTAGCGGGATCGGGCTTCGTCCAAAGACATTGGCTTTACGGGGGTTTCGAGTGTCACAGTTATCAGGTTGGTAGCCGCGCCAGTTCTTGGGTCAGTGGAGAGGGTTTCTTGGCTTTCAAGCTCAATAGATGGTGCGACGAGGTCCTCCATTCCTTTGTCCAATACCCCTGCTGCTTCAGCCGCCCGAAGACGGGCTTGAAGGTAGGAAAGGAAGTGGCCAAAGATCGTGTTTTGCTGCTGGACCGGTAATGCTAGGATCCGTGCTAGGAACCGGTTGAGCGGGGGCAGATCCTCCCGTATGCTGCCGTCATCTGTTGTGAGTGACAGGTTAAGCAGACGTTCGAAGTTTCCGCATGTGATTGGCGGAGTGTAATATTCGCCTTCAGGCCAGTCCGTTGGCTTACCCAAAGTCCCGTTCGCGATCGCTTTATAAAAGGTGTTAAGTGCTTCGCTTGTATAGGGGCCCTGAATTGCGTCTTCGGGCTTGAAAAGATTTTGACCTCCAGTACGGCGTTCCCCCCGTGTGGCAGCACCGAGCTTGTCGAGGCGTTGGGCTATCGTCGCTGTAAATCGCTTTTCGCCTTCCAGATTCGTGGTTACCATGATGAAGATCGGCGCACTTGATTGATTGGTTCTGTTAGAGCGACCAAGACCCTGGATTGCGGTTTGCGCTTTCCAGCCAGCCTCCAATAAGAAGTGGACGCGTCTGCGTTGATTCTTGATGTTTTTGTCCGCGTGGTAGCTGCGGCCTGTTCCGCCAGCGTCAGAGAAGATCAGAATCTGTTTGGTGTCTTCGGCAAAAGCGTTTGCATCAGACAGGCTAGACGAAGGGGGCCGACGTTCGACCATAAGCCTGTGGCCACGTTTGATAACTCGTTTTGAGCGGCCTGTTATCTCAGCGACTCGGTCTGTGCCAAAATGATGAATTAGTTGATCTAAGCCGCCCTTTAGACTTGGAAGTGATGCAATCCGTTCGATTAAGTCATCACGAACTTGCACTGCATGATCAGAGACAAGTGGTTGGCCGTCGATTTTTACCATTGTGGCGGTTGGGGCACCTTCTTCGCTGTCATCTTCTTCATAAAGATGGATTGGAAAACAGGCGTTCAGATAGTCTTTGATATATTCGGTTGGCGTGGTGTCGATTGTAAGGTCAGACCATTCGGCGGGTGAAAGCTCTTGGAGCCTGCGGCTTAGAAGGGCTTCATTCGTCGATACCAATTGGATGATGCATGCGTTGCCAGCTGCCAGTTCCGCTTCGATACGAGCAATTAGGCTTGGCGTTTTCAATGATTGCAACATGTGGGCGAAGAAGCGCTGTTGGGCGCTATAAAAGGTAGAGAGTGCTGATGCTTTTGCCTGTTTTGAGAGGGCCTTTCCGCTTGATGTGGTGATCCCGAGATGTTCGAGGACCTCATTTAGATTATCGAGAACAACACGCCAAGCGTCGGCCCAAGCATCGTAGATCTCGATGTCACTTGGTGTTAATTCGTGGGTAAGTTGCTCATATTCGACGCCTTCGAAGCTGAGGTTTCGAGCGGTATAGGAGCCTAAACTATAGAGATCGCGGCAAAGGATTTCCAGTGCGGCGACGCCACCTTGGGATATTGTGGTGACAAATGCTTCGCGGGTTGGAAACGGGGTTTGAGGCGCGCCCCAGATGCCCAAGCGTGCGGCATAGGCGAGATGTTCTACTTCTTGAGCGCCAGTTGCGCTGATATAAACGACACGTGCGTTTGGGAGTAGGTTTTGGAGGCTTAGGCCCGCGACACCTTGCTGGGATGCGCCTCGCCCGCGTAACCCATTGCCGCTGCTGCCGCTTGCCGTGGCATTAGCAAGCGCGTGAGATTCGTCAAAAAGAATAACGCCATCATTTTCTTTTCCGAACCATTCTGTGATTTGACGAAGTCGCGATCTGCGTCCTTCTCTTTCCGCTTGGCGTAAGGATCCATAGGTCGCAAATAAAATACCGCGCTGGAGAGGAATCTGGTCGTTTGCGGACCACGTTGACAAGGGTTGTACGTCTTCTGGAACGCCTCCTAATGCCGTCCAATCTCGGCGGGCATCTTCGAGTAGTTCGCTGTTTTTGGATATCCAGATCGCTTTGGTGCGGCCTTTACACAAGTTATCGAGGATAATTGCTGCTGCTTGGCGGCCTTTACCCACGCCCGTGCCGTCACCGAGAAAATATCCGCGTCTGACCAGAACCCCTTGATCAGTCGCGCTAAACTCGATTTCAGTAGGCTTGTCTTCATTGATGATATAGCGCCCGGGCAGGTATTCGCTGTGTGCTTGGCCGGCATAAATTAGAGTTTCGAGCTGAGGATCAGATAAGAGCTTCTTATCGGTGACAGTTTTGGGCAGTTCGGGCACGTAAGTCGCAATTGGGGCAGGCAATGACGCCATTGCGGCTGATTGAACCAAAGCTGAAGGATGCTCGACAGAATGCGCTGGTTTGATCCTGCTTGGTTTATAAGCGGCATAGATAGCCGAACTGGTAGCTTCTGGCGCATCCCATTCCTTCGTGGAGTAGTCAATTTTCACAATGTTGTCGGGTATAGCAAACCGGGTACGGCGTTGCGCTCCCATTCTGGCTCTGAGGAGCGGGCTCATGGGACGTTCATCGGTTTGAACAGGCTGAGCGGATTCGCGTGCGGGAAGGCCCATCAAGATGTCTGCGGCTTCTTCCCAACTCGTGGGGGCAGCGATTAGGGGGCTGTCAGCTTCTGAGACTTTGTCAAAGATGATGAGATCTGTCGGTGCTGAAGTACCCGTTTTTGAAAATGCGGTTTGGGGTAACTGTAGGATTGCCCGTGGTTTGCCGTAGTCGCGGAGGGTTTCAGTTATCTTCTTGCGAGAGGCATCAGAGGAATAGGTGATGGCTGCCATGCGACCGCCAGGGGCCAGCGCGTCGAGAGTTGCCAGTAGATGCCGTTCTATTTTGGTGAAAGGGGGGTTGGTGATTGCGGCGGAGAATTGTTTTCTGTTGGGGTGTGTGTGGTTGATGAGCGTTCCATCTAGGTTTGTTGCTTTTTGATGCATGAGTGCGCTTACGATCGCATTGCGGTTTTCGCCGATTTCATTGACGAGAACTTTTGCACCCAGAATCGAAGGAATGATCGCAAGCAGGCCATTGCCCGCTGAAGGTTCTAAGATGAGATCGCCTAGGGTTGGCTTCAGGCCGATTGTCGCCAAGGCTGCCACTGTCAAAGGCGTTGAGAATTGATCAAGAGCAACTTGTTCATCGGATCGTTTGGTTTGAGTTGGTACACGGCTCATCAGCTCATGGAGCCATTCTAATGTTGGATGGGGATTGGTTAGGATCGAAGCGACCATCTCGTCGTTGCGGCGAACGGTCATGGCGAGCGCCATTTCAACCGCGTCATATGCGTCGCGCCAGTGCCACATGCCGTCTGCGTCGGTTCCCCCTACATTATCAGTCATGAGCTCGGAAAGCAGGGTTGTGGTGATCACCTTGCCCTTTTGGAGGGTAAAAGCCAATTGCGTGGCTGTGGCGATGATGCCCGCGGTGCCGTTTTGCTCGGTGAGGCTACTGAATAGCGGTAGTGACATGGAACTCTCCTTTTTCTCACCTGAAGGGTGAACCCTCGCCCTCGAGATGAAGGACAAAAAAGAGCCCGCCTGGGGTGTCCGGGCGGGCTCTGTCAGCTATTCTTGAGGGGTAGTTACGCGGCTTCAGTCGCTGCTAATTCATCATTGGCGGCGGTATTTTTATCATTGTCCAAGTCGTTGTCCGGTTCCACCTCATCGGGCACGACGGGCTCCGCCGGCTTGGCCATCGCCTCACGGATTTTTGCCAGTTGATGGGTCGTTGGCAGCCAGCGCTTTTCGGCCGCTTTTTCCATTGCATACTGGACGAGGTCTGTTTTCTTGGCTTTTGGGTCAGCCGGTACAACGTCGAGTTCGCTAATGAGCTCACGCAATTGAGCACTTGTGAGGCGCTTGAACCAAATCTCATCGGGCGTCCAGATGGCGGTAGGGTTGGTATCGAAATTCTCCGCCAGAGATGCTGCAGTTTCATATGCTGCTCCGCGCAGAGATCCCGAAAAGGCAACCGTTGCGTCGACTGAATTTGCCACGATCAAGGCAAAATACCCAAGGCGTGTTGCAGCGCTTTGTTCGGTGAAGAAGGGGATCAGGCTTGCTTCGGATTTCCCGCAGACCGAATTGAGTTCGTCCAAAGTCGATTGCGGGATGATTTCTGGCAAGTCGCCGCCGTGACGGCTGTCGGCCAAAGTTGTTGTGATATTGAGGAGCGAGCGGGCATCTTCGGTTGAATAGGTTTTGCGAGCTTTAGCCTTTTCAACATCGGTAAAGCGATCGGTTGGCAACATGTTCAACAAACGGAAGTAGCTTGCAGCCAAGAAGCCGATCATCGCAGCTTGTGGGGCTTGTGCTAGATCGAGCGCATAAAGCCTACTTGCGATTTGGCTGTCGGCTTGGGCGCGGCTATTGGGTAAGCCAGCGTGAATTGAGACTGATTTGGGTGCTTGGGTATTTGGCGAAACACCTGGCGCATCGGTTTCTTCGCCTTCTTCTTGGGGTCCGGCGAAAATGATATCGTAATGTGCACTGTACCCGGAGTAACTGCTGTTTGTTACGATGATGTGTGGCCGGTCTTCATCGCTGAAGAGGGTGGCAGCGGCTTGGATAGCGCGTGCGTATTCAGACCAAAAATGGTCAATTTCTTCTTGGGTGCTGTTTACATTTGGCGGATTTAGTTCGTCGTTGATCGCAAAGAATTCATTTTCAATCCCATCGTCTGGATCGGGACGATAAAATTGACGTTCGCGAAACTCGTCTTCTGTTTGACGCGTATGCATTACGAAACGTGTAAATCCGGCTGCTTTGGCGGCTTCATCCACTTTGGCGATGCGTTCGAGATAGAGGCTGGTGGCTAAGCCCAGATTATCGATGTAGTCATGGTCTGACGTAAAGAGGTCTGTGCTGACTGTTCCTCCGGCGTCAGTATACGCCTTCATACCAATAGCTAGGATAAGTGGGTTGCGTGGGCTGATCCGGTCTTGTTGGATGATGTTCCGGATTTGGTACTCGTAGATGTTACCGTCGACCACGCCTTGAGCTGTTTTGGTGCGCGTTTCTGGGTCTTGAATACGTGTCAAATCGCGCAGTGTGTTGATGGTAACTTTGCCGGTCGTGAACGCATCCAGGGCCACTTTGGGCAGGTTCGCCAAGGCAATCATTTGTGGGATTGCACGAGGGTCAACGCCGATTGCGCTGGAGATCCGCGCATGTGTGTCATGATTTTTGGCCATTCGGGCGACGGCGGTCCATGTTTCAACTTGGGTGAACGGGATATGCGCTTCATTATCTGCAATAGCTGCAGCGGCGATGTCAGTTTCATGACCAACCGCAAGCAGAATGGAGATTGGATGGCTTGGCTCGATGATACCTGCATCCTGCAGACTTTTGAGAGCTAAAAATCGCCGCCGGCCGGCAATGATTTGAAATTCTTCTTTTTCCTTGCCGCGCTTGTTGCGAACGACAAGGGGTTGGATAAGGCCGAGTGTCGCGATGCTTTCAGCGAGATCGCCGATCCTGCAATCAGATTCAGCTTTGGCACGAGGGTTATCTGAGGCAACAGCGAGATTTTCAAGAATTGTGGTGGATGAGGTGAATGTGATGGTTTGAGTTGCTTGTTTTTTCATGGGCGAGAACTCCTTATCTCGCCTGTCTAACGTCTGCCTCGCCCTTGTTTTGTCTAGGTATAAATTAGGTGTCCTCATTCAACATGAGGGCGACAGTTGTAATCACAAGATGGAGACTTGTGTCTTTGTCACTATCTCGATCACGGGCTAGGTGGCCGGAAACACGCGCGAGGATTGCGTCTTTCGGGTCTTGGGTAGGCCCGATGGCGGCAATGGCTCGAATAGGGCTTTGGTCATGCATCAGCCATGGCAGCGTCATACGTCTGAAAGGGTCCCCTCCTTGGCTTTTTATCTTATTGGTGATGTGGAGATAGCCCATAGCAAAGGTGTTTTCAGCATCGAGCTTATGGATATAGATGCGCCCCTTTGCCGCAATGTGCGCATGTTGTCGGATTGGGCCAGGGTCACGCGCTGTGGCTGCTTGCCAATGCCGGATGGGTCCGAGTAGGCGCGTGGCAATATCGTTTGCGATTTCGTGTGGAGGTCGTGATGTTGAGAAGCTCGGCGCATGGGCATGGGTTAAGGGGTCGGCGTGGTCAAGACTTTCAACGCTGGGGCCAGCTACAGCGATGATATTTGTACCTGCAGGTTGGGATAAAGTGAGTCGGATAATGGTCCCTTTTGGATCCTTGAGAAGCGCAATCCCCTTGGTATTGGCCTCAAGCATTTTCCAGCCTGGCTCTGGCATAGCCGTACAGATTGCTTGGGCAAGGGCAGGGAGATCGTGTTTCATTAGTGTCTGGTTTGGTTAGCAGGAGCCTGAGTGGGAGTCGGGAAGGCCATGGCTGCCAGTTGTGCGAGCGGCAATTCTGATGTGTGCAAGGTGATGCTGATTGCCTCGAATAGTTCTTCAGGGCTGATCTCCGTGGGATCTGTATGATCAATCATGGGCAATAGATCTAGGCACGTCCAACTCAAAGGTTGGGCATCGCGAATTTGGTTAACCCATTCACGAGCGCCTGGCGTCTCGTGATCGAAATGGGCTTGCATAAACGCCGTTTCGGGGTCGATTGTCAGGATAACACCCTCGGGCGGCTTGCCGTGGATACCAGTCAGAGCGAGATACCAAGTCGCGGCCAGCGTGAGTTTGTGCTCGATCGGCCAGCTATTCACTTGTTTGATATTGCGGCTCAGATCTCGGCTATAGACGACTGCTTGGGGGTTTTGGGCAAACAAGGGCGCTGTGGCTTTTGTTGGGGTGATAAAGGCACGTAAGGCTGGCATTGGCAGGTAAGTCTTTGTCATGGTCAAACTCCTGCTATTAGATTCGCAAGTCTCAATATGCGCGTCAAGCAGAAGTATGAAATTATTGAAGATGCCGTTTAAGTTTTGAATGGCACCATGACGCCCGCTGCCTCGACCTCGGCTATTCGTGCTTCTCAGCTAAAGCTTGCATTGATTGATTGGTATCTTTGCCGGTTAGAATTGATTGCACAATGGCGTCATCGATTGAGCTTAGGTCATCCCAATAGATGTCAAGCCACATCATGATAGCGCTCACATCTTTCTCGGTTCGAGTAGGCTTTAATGGTTTTGAGCAAGACCTCACAGCATTGGCGAGTAGATCCCGCAGGTCACGGCCGGTATCTAAAGTTAATGGCTGATGACCATAAGACATGATGACCTCAAGTAATCGTTTGCACTGGTCAATTTAAGGAATCGATTTAGCCATCTGTCAACTATAATTTCATCTTGTCGTTGAATTTGTGAAAATTAAGTGCACCTAAGGTATAGAATTCGCGTATTTGGGGAATTTTGACGCCAGAATTTCGGGTTTTAGGCATAATTCTGCAAGCCGAATGCCTCTATTTGAGTTGTCAACCAAGACCAGATCAGGTCCTCGGTTTAGTAAAGAGAATCCTTGCTGTTCGAGAGCTTCTCGAATATTTTTTTGATCTTGATTTTCAATCGAGTGATCAATAGCCGCTTTGGCGATGCGATAGACATCGGGCGGCATTTCGACGGTTGTTCTCGGGCTTCTAAATGGTCGCTCGAATTGTGTTGGCAAAGTCAGCGCATTGCGCGCTCGCGTCATAGCGACATAGAGAAGATTGGTTTCTTCAGAGATTTCTTCGGGTCGTTCATCATAGTGAGATTCTGTAGCTTCACTGGGTGAGAGGGCATCTGATCCAATACTGATCCGGTCGGCTTCGCGGCCCTTCATAGCATGGATGGTGGTAAGAGTGAGGTCGGCTTCGCCGGCAGGCTTATTGCCTTCGCTAATCTTACGCAGCGCATCATTGATATGTTCCGGTGGTATGATGGAAAAAACCTCTGAGGCCCGTTTGAGGTCAGGCGAGGCGCTATACTCAGCTGAGGTGACGAGTTCTTGCCAGCTTCGGTGACGCTTCAGGGATTCTGTCCGGATCGATTGGGGCCTGCCTAACTTAAGGGCCGCTAGGTCTCGTAATAGGGCGGCGTGGCCGTTAATATTGCCCTCGATGGTCATGGTCCTGTTGGCTTGGCTTTGTCGTAGGGCTGCCATGAAGAGACCGGCGCGCGTGCGGGTAATCAAGGTCGATTTTGGGTCTGGCTCATCGTCAAATCTTACGCAACCATCGATTCTAGTTGTCGTGATGGGCGTTGTTGGTGGAGTTGGATGCCAAGTTAAGACATAGTTCGCCCAGTCCACTATCGGCTGCCCAAATCGGTGCGTAACTGTGAGCTCCATGACAGTGCCAGAGAAGCCGTCTAGCGCATTCTTCGCGCCTCGAAAGCCGTAGATGGCTTGCCATGGATCGCCAACCCAGATGTGGCGTGCATGATGTGCGAGTCTGATAATGGCTGTTGAGACGGGATTAGAGTCTTGCGCCTCATCATAAAGGATGGCGTCTTCGCGTGGCTGGCCGATAAGTCCCATACAGAGATGGATGTGGAACATTTTGAGATAATGATCATGTGTGGGTGGCAGTAGCCCATTCATAATGTCTGCCCACATGCGGCGGGTTTGAATAAGGATAAGATCTCGTAGACCAGCGCTTGTAGATCCTGGCAGGTCTGTATGGTCTGGATGGATCGCCGTCGTGCCGGAGTGGCAGAAATTTGTAAGCGTGGTGTCGATATGCCGGGCAATCAGGGCTGCATCCATCTCTTTACCATAGCCATGGAGGGAGAGGATTTGGACGATTTCGGCCGGTGTGTAGCGTTGATGGATATTCTCGCCCTTTAAGCCCAAGCTATGAAAGGCCAGTGCATGGAGTGTGGTTGGCCGAACATTGCGGCCAAACCTGTTCTTGGCTTCGGTAATGAGCGCGCGGTTAAAGCCATAATAGCGAAAGGTTGTTTTGGGGTTCGCCGCAGCGATTAGGGCCAGTGTCGTGGTCTTTCCAGTCCCTGCTCGCGCGTGCACAGCTAGGCTGTCGCCTGGCCCCATTTGGGCAACATGGTCCATGATTTTGAGTTGTTGGTCGGTCGTGCGCATTTTTGGCCTTGCAATTTGGTCTCATCCTCTGTGATAAAGAGCAATGCTCAATTTACAAGATGGGGTTGGGGAAAATCGATGGCGAACCTAGGGGGCTTAAGTGGAGCTGGGGGATTGGTCGTAGGCCCGCCTGGTTGGTCTGGCGTGGCAGCCGGTCGCAAGCCCAATATCTCTTTGGTGGTGCCCGTCTATAATGAGGCTCAGGCCATTGAGGCTTTTGTCACTGCCGTCCGCGACGTCTTTGCGCAACTGCACGCAAGCTTCGAGATCGTTTTTGTCGACGATGGCAGCATCGACGGCACGGCCACTGTCCTTTCTCATCTTTGCTTGCGGGTTCCAGGTCTTGTTGTTGTCAGGCTATCGCGCAATTTCGGAAAAGAGGCGGCCATGACGGCTGGCTTGGATTATTGCACGGGTGACGCGGTCGTGCCGATCGATGTGGATCTCCAAGATCCGCCGGAAGTCATCGGTGACTTCCTCGAAGTTTGGAGCCGTGGGGTCGATGTCGTTTATGGTGTGCGTCGCGAACGTCATGAGAGCCTAGGTAAGCGAGTGATGGCTCAACTTTTTTACCGAGGATTTAATGCGATTGCGGTGCGGCCGATTCCTGTCGATGCTGGTGATTATCGCCTTATGGACCGGCGCGTTGTAGATGCGTTGAGATCTTTGAAGGAGCGAAACCGCTTCATGAAGGGTTTGTTTGCTTGGGCTGGTTTTCGCTCCGAGAGTGTGGTGTTTGATCGTCCTGCCAGAGTAATGGGTGTCACCAAATTCAATCTGTCGCGTTTGATATCTCTCGCCATGGACGGCGTTGTCGGATTTTCGACATTACCCTTGAAAGTGTCATCGGGTTTGGGTGTTCTGGTAGCTCTTGCAGCTGTCGCCATGATGTTGTTCATAGTCGTGAGTGCGTTGTTTTATGGAAATCCTGTTGCTGGGTACCCATCCTTAATGGCTGTTTTGCTTTTTCTGGGTTCTGTCCAATTGATGTCGCTAGGCGTCATTGGCGAGTATTTGGCAAGAATGGTTTCTGAAGTTAAGGAGCGCCCGACTTATGTCGTTGAGGCGGTTGTCGCATCAGAAGTCGGAAGCATGGCGACCCCGGCTTTGACTGTTTCCTGATCATGTTTCATTGCTTGAAGCGCGCGTCGGAGCGTCAGGAAGAAGATGATTGATGCGAGGGGCCCACCCGAATGGATTAGGCCGTTAATGCTGCCACTTTCCCACATCAGAAGTGGAAAGAGCGGGGTAATTCCGAGCAGGCTTGCGATGCGTAAATCTTGAATTGCGGTCGATCGCGTAAGGACGATGACTGCCGGGACAATTAGAACCCAGTCATAGAACATCGTGTAGGGTGAGACAGTCAGTGCCCCCGTTGTCAGAACCGCCAAACGGATATGGGGGCAGAGCGACTTTTGGAATACAAGTACAATTGCTGTGATTGCCACAGCGGCCGAGAGGATTTGAGCGCCATAGCCGAATGCTTTTTGCCCAGTCAGATTGGTTACAAAGGCATACCAGGACGTGAACGGGCCCCCTAGGATTTCTTTTGTAATCCGGCTTGGTGCGTCGATAAGGGCCGAAATCCATGCTCGCCAAGGATCCAGACCTTCATGTATCAGACTTAGGATGAGCCATAGGACGATTGTTGAGCCAGCAATAAGACCTGTTTTCCACGCCCGTGCTCCGATAACCGCGAATGGTAGTAGGACGCCAAAATGGGGTTTGAACCATATAAGCCCCATGGCTGTGCCTGAAAGATGTGGTCTTGCGTTTATATGGGTTGTTGCAAGCAACATTAGTACGGCGATGAGAGCACCGGTTTGACCATAAGCAAGATTGATCAAAAGTGCAGGGCAGGCCAGGGCTATTGCGATGACGGGTGGGTCGGTTTGATTGGATGGAAATGTTCTACACAGAGTGACAAGGAGCCAAAGTGCTGGTCCTAAAAGCCATATAAGGGCGCCAATTCCATAGGGCAGGAGCGTCAGAGGGGTAAGTGCGAGGCTGGTGGTGGGGGGATATTGCCATGCAAAATATTCTTCTTTGCCGAAGGCTTCTTGGAAAGCTTTGAGAAAATTCGGCGTGTCATAGGCTTGGGCGGTCTTAAACTGAGCGGTTTGTTCAGCTGCAAGCCAGAATGCTGCCCAGTCTGCGCCGATTGGCTTGCCGTGGATCCCAAGGAGCGGAGTTTGTGGCCATTGGCTTAAAAGCGGTAGACCGAAGGTTAGAAGGCTTAGGCCCGCTGCAGCCCACAGAAATATGTGTGGCTTTGCTCTTTGAAAATATGCGAGGCAGACGATGACCAGGCAAGCGATTGTCCAAATGGTTGGAAGCGTGTTTTGAAGCGTAACCAAAGTCATGCCGGCATCTCGTTCCTAGAGGGCGAGTTCGCGAGGTGTCAGCGGTTTAGTTCGCACAAACTTGAAGACGATTCGGCGGTGTTCTTCGCACCAGGACGAACTGGCGCTGGTTGGTTCGCCGCACAACAGATATGGGGCTTCGTCGCTGTAGCAATATCGACAGCTATTGCGGCTTAAGTGTTCAAGTAGTCTGGCTTGCGGCGGCGGCGGAGGAGGGTCCTTTGGACGAGGGAGCTCTTTTTCGGTTGGTTTAGGCTTTGGCTCTGGTTTTGGCCTTTTTGCGAGGATTTCTCCGTAGGCATCTTGAGCTAGACTAGCCCGCTTCATGGCTAGATACATATGACTGTTCATTTGCCCCCTGAGCTTAGCGCGGGCATCATGGTTTTGGCGTGCGCGATGAAGGTGGCCTTGGACGGCGCTGCGAGAGATATTGGTCGCTAAAGCGATTTCGGTACCGCTTTTGCCTTCACTCCACATCCTAAGAACTTTCTCGATCAGGCCGACTTGCTTGGTCGTCATGGGGGTGTATCCTTCCTTAATGGCTTGCCTTTCTGGCAGCGCCTCGAACTAGGGTTGGCGAAGATACCGATCTTAAAACGAGCATTGCTCTTTTCTGGGGCATAATGCTAAGGAGTCAAGACTGTTCGCGTGTTTAGGAGGATTGGCATGAAAAGTGGTCTGGTGAATTTTTCAGATCTCGTTGGCCTGACGCGTCATTTCGCGGCTTTTGTTTTGGCCCTAAGTCCGCTGGCGCTTTGTACTTCGGCAGCTTATGCGCAGGCACAGCCGCCGTCCACTTCTAAGTCCGCTGTTCAAGCCCCAGTTGCCAATTCGGCTCAGCCTCAAAGGTCTGTGGCTTCGTTGGAACAGGAGGTTTTGATGCTGCGTGAGAGGGTCGCTCTGCTTGAACAAAGGGTCCAAAATTCCGTGCGTGCCCCGCTGGTTATAGATTTTCAAAATCGTTTGCCGAAGAGCGGTTGGATTTATTCTGCGCGTGGTCGTGGCCACCAAGCATTGGACGAAGCTGTCACGCGCTGGTGCCAAACCTTGGGCTACAAGGCTGGTCAGTCTTTGTTGGCAGATGAGATTACCCCGCAAACTCTCATTATGTGCTTCGACCCGCCCCCCGAGCAGAAAAATCAGTAATCGTTGAAACGTTTCGCTTGCGAAACATTTTCGTTCGTGATTCCATTTTGCCTCAAGAGCGGGGGCCTCGATGGCGGAATTGTTTAGGTTAGAGACGGCCGCAGCAGTGCGGCTTTTTGAGCATCATATAAACGTCAGCGCGATCAAGGATTTGACCATTTGCGCCGATGAAGACGGGGGACTGGAGCGGCTATTTTCGCGGATTGGCGGGATCAATGGCACGTTGGAGGCTATTTGGTGGCAACGACCAGAGATGCCCAGAGCTGACCGCGTCGCGTGGGCCGACGTTTTGGTCACACTCCATCACCCTGCATCCATAGAGATGTGGCTAATGGGACTTGGGTCACGGTTTGCTCGCTTGGGTGGTGCTCTCATAGGCTCGGATATTTGCGTAAATGTGTTTGGACGTGGTTTGGAGCGTGAGGGCTTTAGGACGACCAATTTTGCCAGTCACGGATAGAAAATTTCTTGTAGAGATAGCTGAGTGATGCCCTAGTTTGAGGCGAGGGGCACTTCAAAATACCCTTCAACGTTCGCATCGTAACCGCATTCCTGACATGTAATCATGTCGTGTACATCCGACATGATCCATTCTTGCTTGTCATTGTCCCATTTGGCGGATGCTTCGGCGCAGACATCGTCAGAGCCGCAAGAGGGGCATCGATGTGTGATTTTTGTCATGTGAGTCCTTTCAGCCAAGTTGCTGGCATGGCTCGGTTGGGCCCTGTTCGGCTTCGAACAGGAGTTGTGGATTAATGGAGGGAAGTGTGCGCTTTGGATTGGGTGCTAGCTTTTATTTTGAGCTTCAGCTGCCGCCGTGCCTAATGTCGATCCTCTTGGGACCAGTTTTACGACGCCGGTCGGTAGTTGAGCTAAAGCCAAGCCCATTGTTGCACGTTCATGGGCTTTGCTCATGAATCCGTTGAGTTGGGCTTCGTGATCGTCAGCCGAGGTGCCAATCTCGATTACATTGGGCTCGCCATATTGCGTTTTGAGATCGTTATAAGCTGCTACCAACGTGTGTGCCTTGGTTATCATTGCTACAATTAACTGGCGCGCCCATTGCGTTGCTTCATCTGGGGTTCAGATCGTCCCGATGCCCAGTCCTCGATTGTGGGTAAGGGCAGGTCAAAGTGGTGTGCAGCCTGTTCGTAGCTGACATTTGAGGTGGCAAGATAGGCTGCAAAGGGGGTTATGATGTCTCGTTTGCCTTGGCGATTATCAGACTCAGGTTAGCTAGTGAGGCATCGTGGTCAAGATTCATGCGTGCATTATAGCTTTCCCGAAGAACGTCTATAACTTTCTGGTTCACTTGATCGCCATTTTTGACGATTGTTCCCTCGAGCCATAGCAGCGGTATTTCAACGCCAAATCCGTCGACAAATAGGCATGCTGTTTCAGTCGGCAATCGCATTTATTTCGCCTCCAGATTTCAATAGGTGTTTGTGTGGCGCGGTAATGGTTAGAAGACAGCGGCTCGGAGAATTATTTTAAGACTTGCTGCTGATTTAATAAGCAAAAGGGAAGTTGCTTCTTCTTCGGTGTTTGCGAGAGGTCCCCACCCATAATCTGGACCGTTGGGGTTGTTCTTGAATCTGGCTTTGAAGCCCGTACCCTCTATTGTCCCTTCTACTTGCTCGGTCGTTGTTTGCCCATTGGGACCATAGTTTGTCCAGGTTCCTTGGGAGGTTTCGATTTCATTAAGGGTTTCGGCTAGGTTGGCGCTGTTAGTAACTAACATGGATTTGAACCCGTGGTTGTCGAGTTGGTTCTGAAAGGTTTGTAGAAACTGAATTTCTACTTAAATATGCCCTATTTAAGGCTAACGGCAATACCTAAAAATACTTTGGGTTAAAATTGTGATCTCACAGTGATCAGGTGAGTTCTTAAGTTGGGTTTCTGTTTGTTTCGGTGGCATTTTAGGCACAAACCAGCATTTTTTGGTTTCGTCCCAACGGCATCCCCATGTTTTGAGAATGTGGCTCGACCGCTCGTTGTCGATATGACTAGTTATCGTGACGCTTGGCATTGGTCAGATCCCTTTGGCCGTGACAGAGAACTGGTTGATGGCGGGGACTTCTGACCGGAGATTTACAATTGTGATTGTGATCGTGAGGTGTTCGCCTTTGGGCAATAAATGGCTGAGTAAATTGACCAATATGTCGACATTGGCTCCATTTTCATTGCAAACAAGGGTTGGCACGCCTTGGTCGTCTAGGATGCGCCATGGGAATCCAGCCTGGGGTGGCTTTGTTGAAAGTTGCGCCAACCCTTTGCCAATGTGCTGCTTCAAGATAGCATCAGCGTCCATGATTGGGTTTGCTGGCCCTGGCGAAAGTTCATGCTCGAGGGCATTGCAGCATTCGGTGAGGACATGAGGGTCAATGCTCGCGGGCAGGGGAGTTGCACTATAGTGCAGTGTTGAGGTTCGAAGACCGTGCCCGATGTTGGCTTCGCCGAGGTCGGTCCAATAGATGCCTGACGCCGTAACGCGCACACCGCCGCCATCATAGGAATCGAGGCGTAGTTTGCTGCCGTAATAGACCCATGTGAGTGTCCATGTTTCTCCTGGGGGCAAAAGGCGGCGGATGATCTCGGCCACCAGTTCGATGCCTGAGACATTATTGTCGGCATAGATGGTGGGTCTGGCGCCATTGACGGCCATTTCTACGAAGAATTCCATCCCATTTTCGAAGGAATGGCCTGCAGCGATGAGGAGTTCGTCGGGCGTGGTTCCCAGATAGTCTTCTGTCAGTTGGATGGTTGTGTCGCTGATCTCTTCATCCTCGTCTTCGATGCGGTAAGCGTCTAAGAGGGATTTTAGAATGTGGGGGTTGATGCTGAGCGGAACTTCAGCAATGGCGTGGCAGTATAAATCCATGTGTAACTCCATGGCGATTGTGTGTGTTCAAGAGGGTTGATCGAGACAAGCTGGCTCACCCGGATGCGTCGTAGACACCGGCGTTTCGATCGGATGCGAGCTAGTTTTGAAAAATCTAAGGATCACAAATCCAGTGGGCCCTTGGCCTTGGTCTATGATGTGTGGGCCTTAGTTTGACGAGACGGTGTTTATCTGGCGGCGGGTTCAGAGAGGTTGAGGGTTTTGGCGCATAATTCTGCGGCGCGCTTTCCCGTTTTAAGCGGAAAGAGCCAAGTTTGGGATGTGTGAGAAAGCACGGCCCAACGATGTGGCCTGCGGCCGCGGTAGATTCCGGCGCTAAATCGCATGATTTCTTGGCCTTTTTCATAGTTTTTGGTTGGATTGGGCAAAAAGATATGGGCCGCCTGTCAGTCCCATTCTGTGTCCTGATCGAGCTTTATTTCTGAGTTTGCGTCACGATAGCCCTGGTCATAGTCGGTTTGCAGATTCGAGGACTGGTCAGCTATGGTTTGCTGACCGACACCATTGAAGGCGTCGGTTCGGCCAGCATAATAGGCTTGATTGGATTGCTCTTGGCTCATGATTGGGGTCCTTGAAGGTCATCTAGTTGTGGCGGAGGGCGTTTCTAGGGGTTGGCCCACTCAGTCCTGCTAACGCCCCAATGGAAATCTGTGGTTTTGAAACGACCGCTTTGGGTGACAATCTCAATGATTTGGTCAAGTTCGGCATCACTTGCCCCCATTTCCCAGATGAATTCGGCAATTTCTTCATGGCCGTTTGCGACTTTTAGAATTGCTTGCATGAGTTCGACGGAGGTGTTTCGAGCCTCTGCTGTTTGAACAAAGTTAGTCATGTAAACCTCGAGAAACTGCAAGCGTGAAGCGGACCAGGCTATTTGTTCGTGCTAAATAGAGTGTTTGAGTCTTGTTTTAATCAGCCAACTTGCCTGTGGCTGTCGATTTCGGATCCATCGTGCCCCGATCCTTTACCATCTGCCTTGACCTTGATTACCGGGCGCGAGGACTTTTTTAGCTTAGTGGAGTTCGGCGAGTGTAATTTGAAGTATGTTGGCTGTGTAGCGTTTTGCGTCTTGACTGATCCAGTCATCATGCTTGGTTGCCAGTTGAAACTGGCAGGCTTCGAGCAAGAGTTCATCAAGACGGCATCGTCAGTTCGCACTGCCTCTTGCCCGCACGGCGCAATGCTATCAGAAGTTTGGCTTCGGAAACCCGCTAAACGGCCGACGTTCGCACCGCCCAACAATGCGGAAGTAACTGCCACCAAGCCCGGTAGATATGGAGACCATTTCGTGCTCACCAGTCAGTCGATTGATCTCATTGCTCACAAATGTGCGATTAGATCCTAATTGCTTTTGTTCGCTAAGAAGAACCAACCGTTCTGGCGCAATTTCATGGATGCTGAACGTGCGCTCGCAATGGTCCCAACACCATCGTTTTGCGCTTAGGTCAATTCGAAATCCATAACTGTGGGGACTTTCCGGACCGTTTACTTCGGTTTGTCGTGTCCCTTTGCAAACTAGATCAAAGCTCTGGGCGAAAGAGGGGCTCGATATGAAAACCAATACCAAGCCAAATAGTCCGTTAATCAATCTCATAAAAAAAGGCTAACGTGCCGGAAGAAACTAGTCAATCTGACAGGCCAGAAACGATTCCTCCTGTGGGAGGTTTTTCCAGAAACCAGCGAATGCTTCGGAGACAAAGTCGTAAATGTCGGATGGGCCGTGGTCGTGGAACTCTGCATAGTGCCAAGCGCTTTTATTGGCGGGCAGGAGGAGGGGGTTGGACAAGAGGCTTAAGTGCCCGCTGCCGTTGCTCCAATTATGCCACCCGACCAGACCGCCTCGACCTTGTGGCAGACTGCTTGCTGGCGTGATTTGGCTATCCAAGTTGAAATCGTGGCTAAGGAGGGTGAACAGGTCTGTCTCAAAGATCACGCATGGGGTTCCGCCATAGCTGGCATTTTCAACCGCATGATAGAGCTCGCGATAGCTGACCGCGCCTGAGTTTTTGGTGATGATGTTTTGAGGCTCTCTGAGCGCTTTTGCCCAATTTGACCGATTCTCAGCGGCTGTTCTGGGTGAACAATAAGAGCTTGGCTGCCGGTTTGCGACATCGACGCCATATTGGTTCAAGCAATGGGTTCGCCAGTTCTTTAGGCTATAGCCAAGGAGGGTGAATAGGGCGACAAATGGTTCAGTTGGGACCATATTATCGATGCCCGATGTGACATCGATGTGTTCGCTTTCATATTCGGTTGGTGACCAGCCTTCAGGGATTTCGGGCACATAGGCCAAGCGTAACCGTGTGTGTGGATTTAAGTTCTCGATGTCTTGCTGGTGGCGTTTTTGATATTGAGCCTTGATACGGGTCAGAGGATCCATGGCAGCAGTCCTGTTAGGCAGCTTGTGGGAGGGTGGGTTGTGCTCGGGCGATGGTTTCTTCGAGCGTTCGGCCGCTAATGCTGAGCGTGTGGCCATTTCTGGTTTCGCAAGCGCGATATTTTTCGAAGAGTTCAGGGTGATCACGGGCCGCGCGTGCGAGATCTGATGGAGAGGCATAGATGCAGAATGGGCAGCTGAGACGTCGATAGCCACGCTCGTAGGCATTGTGAGGCTGTTGGCCAGCTGAGCGTATGGCTTCAAAGACTTGTTCTTCGCTCCAAAGATGGATGGGGTGCCAGGTGAGGGCTGTCCTGCCGGCTTTGGAAAGGATTTGATCGAGTTGCACTTCCGGCTTTTTTGCCCGCGAGGAAGATTCTTCAGCGCGTAGGCCAAGAGCATTGATCAGAAGATTATTGAATTGTGGGTTGTCACGCATGAAGGCGCGGAGAGTAGTGGCGATTGGGCTTCGTTTTAGATCGCTTGTGCAATAGCGTTGGCGCATGCTTGGCCATTTGCCGCGGCGGTCGACGAGCTCGAGCAGGGTTTGCTTTGCTCGTGTGGTGACCAGTGGCAGATGAGGGTGTTGGGTGCGAATATGGTCAGCGGCATCGGGCCAGTCTGCATCTGGCAGAATTGCGTGGAAGATGACTAATTGCTCGGCCGGCACATGGCGTTCCAGATAGACCGTCATGGCTTGGCTATCTTTGCCCCCAGAGTGATTGATGGCAACCAAGGTGCCGCGATGAATGAGCTGGGCGATTTCGTTGGGGAAGATTTGGTCCATGAATGCCCCTGCGCTTATCTTGGTGAGTGGCTGAGTGGGTTGAGGCTTGCGATTTATCGCTGGCTCTTGTCTGAGGCGCGGCCTCGCCCTCGAAATCCCGCTTCTGAGTGGGGCCGGACTCTTTCAAAACGGGCAGCTTGTGGTAGTTTGCGTTAGGGATCGTTACCCGAAGGGCCGAGACGGCGCAGCTGGCTCGGTGAGCGCCTCTGGCGCGAATAGAGCCCGACCCGGCTTTGAGCCGGGGACGCCCGCAAGAACCCATGCGTAAGGCTGGATTTGGCTCATCGCATCTGGATTCTGCGAGCTTTAATGGACGATTCAGAGGCCAGAATGGCCTTGGGACTCTTGGAGGATAGATTATTGGCTGAGCAAAAGTGGGTCATTGAAAGGCTTAAACGAGAATTTGATCATTTCAACGAGAAGCTGGCCCAGCTTGATCAAGCAGATTTAGTTTTACCCTTGGCCCTGATTTTACCTCAAAGCATGGCGGCGATCGCACAAAATTTTCCGACGATAGGGGAATTTTCAAAACAAAAGGGCGAGAAGATTTTCCAGTCGGAGATCTATCAACGCGTCGGCGGAGCCCGACTTGCGGGGTTGCCCAGATGGTTGCTGGTGCAGATTCAAAACAAAACCTTCGGCCAGAGTATTTACAAGTTAAGACGGGGAAACGAGCCTGGCGAATGGCGGCCCAGGGACATGGAGTTTGCGTGGCACAGAGCCTGCGACGAGATTTTGAAAGAAGAGGGCGCGCATAAATGGCTCGATTTGCCGGTTCGTGCTTTTCGTATGAGTGAACGGGCCAACAGGGCGCTGCAGGGGCATATCGAGGGATTGATTACGCTGAGACAGATCCTTGGGATTTCCTACAGAGATCTGAAGAAGGGCAGGGCAGTAGGGTCAGGCTGTCGAGGGGAGTTTTTGGCGATTGTTGAGGCGTGCCGGCAACTGGCGCGCGAGCAGAGTGATTTTTGCCAATGGCGTCATCCGCTTTTAAGGCCGGTATCGACGCAGGCTGCCGTGATACAGGCGGTTTCGGTGCGAAGGGAAGATTGGGTGCGGCAAACAGCGTTCCGCAACCGGATTGAGACACTGTTTGAGTGGACATGTCGGGATCTTCAGCACAATCACGGCCACTGGATTTACCAGCACGAGCTGGGAAACGCTGCTAAGGAATTCAAACCCTTGTTTGACTTTAAGGACTTGTTTGAAGCAACCGGCAATCTCGGCGAGCTGACGCGCCAGAGCCATTATCAGGATAAGCAATTTGAGGGGGTTGGCCCTGCAGCGCTATTGGATCTTACCGAGTTTTTGATCTGGTGCCGGGATATGCGCCAACCGAGCACGGTAGCCCACGCGGCCTAAAGGCCTCAGACAGGACGGGCGAGGGCTTCAAAGCGGGGATGGCTATCGACAAGATCGGGCGCCCAGACGAACCAGGTACAATCCATGGCCGGATTTCGGCGCCCTCTAAAGTCGAGGCGGAAGGATACGGGGAGAATATGGGTGGGACGTGTGAGCGGGTTGCCACTCAGTTTAACGCCCGCGCGATTATGGAAAAATTGGGCTTTGAGCAGGAGCGCCATGAAGCGCGGCTGGTGCACAAGGAGGCTATGCTCGATGAAGGCGGAAGCCTGATCCCAAGGGGGATTGGTGATGATGGCGAGGGGAGAGAAGGGGGCATCGGCCGCCGACGACGCCAGATAATCGGAGACGACATGATCACCGCGAGCGATCAGATCGTTTTCAAAGACTTCGCAGCCGTGGCCACGCAAAACGTTCGTGATATGATGATTACCACACGCGATTTCCCAGACTTTAGCCGGCAGGGCAGGGCCTAGCCAATTGATGAGCGCTAAAGTGGCTGCAGGAGGGGTTTCATAGAGATCATGATCGCTTCGGCCTTGGCTTGGATTGCCGCCGGCCATCGCGGCTCCGAGATGGGTTTCAGACATAGGCTTGCTCCACACGAATGACGCCAACTAGGACAGCCTAATCCTTGGGATTCATGCCCATTAACACCCCTTCCGGCGATTGAGACATTTTTCTTCGAAATCGCTTTAGCCAATGCTTTCAAAATCCACGGTTCATAGATATTTGGCCGTTCTGAGCGGCTGGCATTGCGGGTGGTTCTTTTTGTGAGTCGATCTTGAGTTGATGACTGCAATTGTCAGCATGTTATACAATCGGTTTTCATTTTAGCCGGAGCCGAAAAGATGCGGATTAAAGGGTTGGATAAACTTAAGCGATCGCTGGAGGACCTGGCAAAGGCTCTGTCCTCCTTAGACGGTGAGCTTGGTAAAGTGAGCTTTGACCCAAACGACCCGCAAAGCATAGAGTTAGCAATTCAGAATATGGAATCACTTGTTGATGAGCGTGTAGGCAGCTTTGGAAACAATGAAGCAGTTCAGAATCTTGTGGACACCTTCAAGGAAGCTAATCGTAGGGCCATCCTGGATTGCGCAGCTGAAGCACGCACGAAGTTGGAGGTCGAAGAGTGAGCATCGAGGCGGCGCTACGCGCGATAAAAGACGCGGTTCTTGATCTTCAAGCTGCTGATTACAACACCTATCAAAGACCTTTGGAACGCCTCTCTCTGGCTTTGGATAGGCCAGAACTGAGGGAAGTCGTTACCAAGCTACGGGCTTGCGCAGATTTTGAAGCCTTTTTGGCCGCGGCGGATCGCAACGAAGGTAGCCTGGGCAGCGGCCAGTTGAAGTGGCCGACTGATGTCGAGCAGGAATTTGGCTTAGTTGTGCATTTGATAGATCGTGCGGCCCAAGATTCAAATTGGTTCCTCGATTTCGCGCATACATTTTTCTATAGTGGGCGAAAGATTGTTGGTGACATCAGAGCGATTACGAAGGCTGTCATTGTCCCGTTTAATCGCGACTTTGCTGCATACATTGAGGATTTAGCCCCGGTGATAGTAAGCTTGGATAAAAGCGGAGCCACTTCCATCGAAAATGATAAGGAAGAATTGCTCATGGCTCTTTTTAGGTTAAGTGGAGCTGATTTTCTGCGTGCTTCTGTCCACAGTGCCCATAGAAAGCTTTTGCCCGAGTGGGATGAAAATCGCCGTGATCGGGCAATGCAAGGCTTGTTAGATGCTGGCGACATTGTGAATGTAAGAGGGGCTACTTGTTATGTCGACATTTCGTCTGCTGCGCGAAGGCGCTTGGAGTACAAGGAAGCTACTTCTCAGAGTGGACCTGTCTTTAACATTGGCAATTTGACCAATTCCCCTCTGCAGGTGGTCGGTTCAGGGGGCCATGCAACGCAATCAACCACTTATTCAAGTCAGAACCTCAGAGAACTTGTAACATTTTACCGCTCTAATATCGACGAACTCCAGCTTGATGGAAATTCGAGACGAAAGGCGGATGTTCAAATTGCCACGATCGAGGCCCAATTGATGGATGAGCCAGATCCGACGATTATCAAGGCCGCCGGCAAGTCTTTGAAAACAATAATCGAGGGCGCTATTGGTGGCGCTTTGGGAACCGCGATCTCTACTGCACCAATGTGGACTTCCCTCTTCGCGGGCTTCTAATCAGTTATTGGTCGATTTCCTTTAAGAGGTTCAGAGACTACGCTTATTGTGGTTGACCGCCAGTTTGCGTGATTTATCACGCACGCAAACTGCGGCTTCGTTAAGAATGTTAGATTCATGTTAGAGAGTTAGCGGCGCTTAAAAGTCTGCATTATTTCAACTGTTTCAACTTGTTAAGCGAATGTGTTGGTGTGCGATATACCGAAAAAGCGTGTGTGATCTACCGATCATAATGTGGGCGTTATACCGATATTTTGTGGGCGTTATACCGATAAGAATGTGTGCGATATACCGTATAGCATTGCGCCTTCTCTCTTATTGGCGTGTGCGATATACCGTATCAGGGATGTTTAGTTTTCGTCTTTCTGACGAGATCGAGCCTCAGTTGCTCCCATTGCGGGGCAGGGGGTCAATATCTGCGTTCTAAGGACGTCCTGCTAGGAGTAGGGGCGACAATGCTGGGAATATTGCGTGTGCGATATACCGATAAGAAAAAGGGCGTTTTCCTCGAACCTAGTCTTCGTTGTCTGCCTTAGCTTTTCGTGCCCTTTTCGGCTTGCCTATGCCAATTGGTTTACCGTCGCCTTGGTGCGAGGTCTCGAATTTGGGGGTGACCACCACGAGAATTCTGTCGTTCTTAAGATCGCTCATATCGATCCCTTGTTCTGCCATTGCAGCTTCAAGTTCGCCATTTGGATCGCGCGTCATCGTGAAGGTGTAATCTGGGACACCGTCTTTGGCGATTATTGCCTTTAGGTCTCGCTTGAAGAAGCGCAGATCTTGAGCTGTCCCAACCTTCTCGGCCAAACGAACTAAGCCAATGCTCCAATTGGGCTGCCGGCCGCAATGTTTGCGGGCGAGTTGATAGAGGCGCCTTGCCAAGCCACTATGAAGGCGAAAATACTGAGGATTGATCGAAAGAACGCGGCGATCTTGCACAATCGCGCGGTACATCCAGTCACAGAGTTCGACTTCAACACCTCTCATTCGCCGTGTGCCATCTGGTCGAGTATCTTCGATGACCCGCCAGGCCGAAATCCAAGTGAAGCCTCGGCGCTCGGTTGAGTCACCTGCAGCGATTGTCGTCTTTACGGAAGTGGTATTCAATCGCTCCAAAGCGTCGAGAAATAGGGTGTAGGCCTGAAGTCCCTTGCCACGACCAGTCAATTTGAGAAAGTCGTGAGCGGCAAACCGAATTTTGCGGTCGAGAGGCAGGCCACGTCCAAGCCGGTCGTTTAGGATGCTCGCGCAATAAATGAGGACGTCTCGATCCCATATTGTAGCAATCCCACGAGGGCCAGGGCTCACTTGGATCGAGATCGCACCGTGATCATAGATCATCGGCTCGCGCTGTGGCCGTTTGGTGAGACTAAAGAAGGGATGCTCGAGTGTGGCTTGCTCGTCGCGGAGAGGTGCATCGATCATGCTGTCCAAGAACAGGTCGATTTGCTCTGAGGCAGCCATGCTTTGTGTCCGATCTACCGAATCGTCGTTAGGGGTAGTGTGTGCGATATACCGTGTCAACCGATTCTGCCGTATAGTTCACATAGATCAAAAGTATCGTTGGCCGCCACTTGATAGGCGATCCCAATACGAGCTGGTGCTCGAGCCCGGTCTTTCAGCCATTGGCTGATTAGTTTTAGCCCTTTTTCTTTAGACGGCACGATCAGTTCCTGATACTGGCCTTGAGTGCCAATTCGGCCCCAATGGCGCCGTAAAACCCAAGCGCCAAATAAGTCTTGCCCGAATTCAATTGCATATGCGCGGGCAATGTTTCGGTCGTCATCAATCGCTTGCAGGTCGACGATGCACGACATCATTGGAAGCTGTCCTTTGTCTTTTGATTGCTCGAATTTCAAGGTGATCGTTGCACGAGACTGCGTCGGTTTCGGACGCAGCTCCTGCTTTTTCGGCAAGAGATAGAGCTTTAACGACTGCCTGAGAATCAGATTGTCGTGATTGTCGAAAAATAGCTTGCAATAGTAACGTACCTATAATATTTATGGGTTATGAGTGATCCATTGCCAATGCGGCTGAACGACGCAAATGCAAGACGGCTGTTGCGAGAAATCGCGCAAGATAGCTCTAATGTGATCTTTACGGCACACGCTCGTAAGCGAATGAAAGAGAGAAAAATTACCAGCATGCAGGTTTTGGCTTGCTTGCAGGGGGTGTCGTAACCGAGCCTGTGGCTTTGGACCTTCACCAGTGCTGGAAACTGACCCTGACGCACCGCGTTGCGGGCAACAACATGGAGGTAGCGGTGGCGATAGATTTGCCGAAAAGAGCAATCATTATCACCGTGATTTAGGAGACAAAAATGTATCATTATCAAGAATGCGGGCTGCGGAATGTGTGGCTCGTAAACGGCTATGATATGCACACAACGCCGTACGGCGATGGTGTCTCAATACATGATATTGAGGGCCTACATCGTGCGATTGCTCGTGGCCTGGTCAATAAAGCGGCTAAGCTGACTGGCTCTGAGCTGCGCTTTTTGCGCAAGGAAATGGGTCTGAGCCAGGCTAAGCTGGCCTTGATACTTGGTAATGAGGATCAAACTGTTGCTCTGTGGGAAAAGCGAGGCACCCAACCCAAAATAGCTGATCGCTTTGTTCGTGCCTTGTACCGTGAATTTGTTGAAGGCAATGCGCACATAAGGGATATGATAGATTTGCTTGTTGATGCCGATAGTGAAGAACGTGAAGACCGGATCAACTTTGTTCAGGGTAGTCAGGGTTGGAAGGTCGCCGCTTAAGCACCCAGCAGTGCCAAAAATTCTAACGACGGACACCAAGTCGCCCTCAATGGCGTCTGACAATCCATTTGCCGAACAAATCCTGGCCGAACTCAATTGCGTAGGCGCGCTATATTTCGGTTGCCGTCTATGGCTTGCGGATCGAGTATGCACGACATCATCTGGAGTCTGTCCTTTGCCCTCTTGGCGTTCACAGCTGGTTCGATGATCACACAGGCTTACGTCTGTTTTGGACGCAGGGTAGGATTTTTGGATAATTTGGTGTTGTTTCGCCGGTCTGGTTCGTCCTGCCGCACTCGCGCGCAGAAGATGGGTTGTTCTTCGCAAATTTGCCGCTTGAAAAAACACCATTGTGGTGGTATGGAAATTGATGACTGAGAAGCGTAAGCCCACTTATGACATTGAAGCGGTCAAAGCGACGTTTTCGGCGGTTGATCGTCTAAACGTTACCGGTTCAGCGCTTAGAAGCGCTACATCACTTGGTTTTGGCAGAGCCGACATCGTAGCTATTATTCAGACGATTGAACGGCGGCACTTTTATAAGTCTATGACTTCACATGGCGACCATAGAGTGTGGCAAGATGTGTATCATGTTCCGTCCCGTGAGGGGACATTGTACGTAAAGTTTACGGCTGATGCTGTGGCCGAGTTTTTGCTTTTGTCGTTCAAGGAGAAGGTCGATGAGTAACCCTACCTGTCCCGAAACGGGATCTGTTATGTACCGTGACGTCCGACCGATGACGATCAAGTATAAAGGCCATCAAGTCGAGATACAGATGCCTGGCTGGTATTGCGATGATAGTGACGAAAGTATTCATACCGGTGAGGATCTGAAGGTCTCAGACCGTGCTCTGAATAGGTTAAAGGCCGAAGCAGAAAATCTGTTAGTGCCAGAGACAGTGCGTCGCATTAGACTGCGGCTGGGATTGACCCAAAAGGATGCCGGCCGATTAATTGGTGGTGGGCCGAACGCCTTTCAAAAATATGAGAGCGGAGAGGTTCTCGTCAGCCATGGGGTTACAAGTGCGCTATTGTTGCTTGAACGGGATCCGTCTGGGCTCACAGTTTTAAAAAAGCAGAAGCAGGGTGAAAAGGCGGCATAGAGCAACTTCTTTGGAACATCATCCACGGTGGCTTCGATTTGGCATTTGATTTCTGTTGCTGCAGGAATGTTCATAAATTGGCTAGGTGATAGTGATATGGGGGAGCTGCCTGCGCATGGGTGTCCTTGATAAACCGGCCCCCGCCAATTCGAATTAATTGATTAAAATCCGCGTCGAAGGTTGAAATTTGGAGATTTCACTTGGTGTCCAATTGACCGCTCAGCAGGTGTTCTAGCGCGACACGCCGCATTGACGCGGACTGCTGAGGGAATTTGGCGCATCCCTCAACTTGATGAAGGCTGAAGCTTGAATTGCTGCCAAGAATGTCACCGATCTAGTCGGCATTGAGCGTGGCTTCGACTGTGATTGTAAGTCACGTCTAGGCACTCTAAAAAGGGCGAGAAATTGTCTAGGATTATAACAAAAGTTGATGTCCAAATTTCTGCAGGATCGGGCCTTTGAAATAAGGCGTCCTTAGGTCAACATGAAACGCATGGCACATGAACACAAAGACCCTACCGCGCTTGTGACCCGCCTTCGTCGGATTGAGGGGCAGGTGCGAGGCATTCAGAAGATGTTGGAGGAGGACCGCGACTGCATGGATGTCGTAACTCAAATCCAAGCTGCACGTGCAGCACTTGCAAAGGTGGAAGCCGAAGTTTTGCGCCGGCACATGGAGAGTTGCATAGAGGGTGCGATTGTGGCTGGCGATGCCGAAGCGCAGCGGAAGCTTGTGACCGAGTTAATGACGGCCCTCACCAAATCAATTTAGTATATTGCCAGGTTATCTTGACGTATACCCCCTGTTGGTATATTTGTCGACTAATGAAGGTAATTCGCGCATTCTTGGCTGGCCTCTTGTTAGTGAGTTTGGTTTTTATGCCGCTCGCTGCGAGCGCAGTTTATTTGCCAAACGCGTGCGAAGAGATGCGCCCATGTGCTAGTGGCCAGACTAATCAAGCCAAGCTGGCTGTGGTTAACCTAGACCAATGCGATAAAGTATCAGATTCCAAGCAAGAGAAATCACAAGAGGGCCATTGTGGTGCCTGTTGTCTGTCCCACACGAGCGTAACTATCGCTGAAAGTGACCAGCTGCTAACTAACATCGAAAACTGGGCAGTTCTGACAACGCCACAAGCGAAAGCGCCGATCATTGTTACTACCAGAATTTATGGTTTGAAGCGACCGCCGCGAGCCTGATCTATCCGACTACTGCCTGGCTGACGTTGTGTCAGCCGGGACCACGGATCGTGATCAGGAGACCCATTTAATGAATTCCCAAAACTATGAGCGCCGACGGCGGAAGTCTGTCTTTGCGCCCTTGTCTCTCGCCTATGTGGTTATGGCGCCCCTTGCGGTGACAGGGGTCGCACAAGCACAAGAAATTAGTGGCGCGAATGAAGCCATGCCAACGCGCTGGTCAACGCTTCTTGATGCGGCTGTCGCACGTCGCGCGGCAGATGCGGACGCTGTTGCGCTGCGTGGATCAGCCGATGCGCGCCGCGCTCTCTCGGCCCGCCGGTTTGCTGGACCGCTAGAAGCTGATGCAAGTGCACGGCAAGATCAAATCGGTTCCGGTACAGGCTATTTTGAAGTTGAGGGCGGGATCAGTGCCGCTCTGTGGCGACGGGGCGAGCGCGAAGCATTGCGCGGTGAGGCGGATGCCTTGGCAGCCCGTGCTGGGGCCGAACTTGACGTGGCTCGCCTCGAACTAGCTGGTGAATTGCGCACGGCTTGGTGGGAGTTGGCCCGAGCGGTTGCTGACGTTCGCGTTGGCCTCGAGCAAGTAGAATTTGCCCAAACTTTAGTTGCTAATACCAAGCGCTTGGAAGCCGCAGGGGAGCAGGCACGTCTTGATCGTCTGCAAGCCGAGGCAGCACTGGCAATGAGCGAGCAAGATTTGGCACAGGCCATGGGTCGGGAAAGGCAGGCCCGCGCTCAGATGACTGGCTTGGTAGGCTTTGTTCCAGCCCAACTGACCGCTGAGATTGTGGGCGCGGCGCAAATCGATGATCACCCGCTCGTGCGGGTGGCTTTGGCAGAAGCTGACCAACTTGCCCGCCAAGCCCGCTTTGCCCGGCTAAAGGCTGAGCCAGCTTGGCGCGTGGGGCTTGATTTGCGGTCTGAGCGCGATGGGCGCGGCTTGGACACACGGACTTCAACTGGCTTAAAGCTTTCACGAGCTTTAGGACGCGACCCGTCGGCAGGGGCAGAAGCTGCCAGTCTTGAAGCCGAAGCAACTGCGGCGCGTTCAAAGGCCGCAGCGGTCCGTTTCTCGCTTGAAACCATGCAAGCACAAGCAATTGCCAATCTCACAGCCGCGCGCGCGAGCCTTAAGGCTCAAGAAGCACGCCGGGCTATCAGTATCGAAGCCCTAGCCCTTACCGAGCGCGGCTGGCGCGAAGGCGAACTCCCCTTCTTAGAGCTCTTACGTGCCCGGGCTGCGGCTTCAGAAGCCTCCCGTGCTGCCGCGCAAGCTCGTGTGGCCTTAGAGGCCGCAATCTCCTCTTTCAATCAGGCGCAAGGCCTGCTCCCTCAGGACCAAACATCATGATCAACCCAAGAAGCCTTAAAAGCCGCTTGTCTGCCCTCGGGCTAATGACAGCGATCACCTTGCCTGTCCCGCTATGGGCAGGTCCGGGCCATGACCATGGCACCGAAGCGGCCACAGCATCGGTTGCGGCACCGACTTCCCCTCGCTTTGAGGCAATCTCGGACCGATTTGAAGTCGTTGGACGCCTTGATGGGGAAAACTTGCGTCTTTGGGTCGATGATTGGGCGACCAATGCACCGATCGAAGCTGCATCGGTAAATCTAACGATTGGGCCCCGTAAAGCTCTCGCAAAAGCTGACGTCGATGGCACCTATGTGCTTCCTTTCCCAGAGCATGACACGCCAGGCACTTATCCTGTGACAATCTCATTGCGCGGTGCGGGGGAGCCTGCGCTTTTGGGCGCATCCCTAGTAATCGATGATAGTGCAGGGCACGCTCATGCTGAGGAAGGCCTGCCGCTTGGCCTGATGTTCGGCGGTGCAGCACTTCTTTTGGGTGTTGCGGGCGGTGCTTTATTTTTGGTGCGCCGCAAACGAGCGGGGTTGGCCCTTGTTGCTTTTGGATTGCTGGCTGGCAGCTGGACATTAGTGACTGGAACGCCGAGCGAGGTCGTAGCTGGTCCTGGTCATGGTGATGAAGGCCATACCGACGTGGCAGGTGATGTGCCGGATAATCGAGCCATGCGTCTTGCAGATGGCGATATCGTCGCGCCGAAACCGATGCAGCGCTTGATCGGGCTTCGAACCATTCTGGCTGGAAATTCGGCAGAGGGTTCTGCATTGCAATTAAACGGGGTGGTGATTGCAGACCCGAATGGCTCTGGTGTGGTGCAAGCGAGCAGTGTCGGCCGTGTCTCAGGCCAATTGCCAGCCCTTGGCCAAAGAGTTGTGAAGGGACAAGTTCTTGCCCTTGTCAGCCCTGCATTGGATGCGGATGTCTCCTTGATTACGGCACGCGGCGCGGCTGAAACAGCACTCGCCGAAGCAGAGCTCGCGGCAGGCCCAAGCGGGTTTGCGGCAGAAGCCGCCGAACTGGCCCAAGCGCGCAGTCGCTTGGACCGCTTAACCCGGCTTGAAGGGGTTGTACCCAACCGCGAGATTGCGGAAGCCAGAACGGCAGTGGATGCCGCTGCGGCACGGCTAAATCTCGCAAAAGCCCAAGCCGCTGCGCGTCTGCGCACGGCACGCACTGAGGCGAGCCGCCTACGCCAAGCGGGCTCAAATGCGGAGGTGCTTCGTGCGCCGGTCTCTGGCGTGATCAGCGCTGTCTCTGTCGCGCAGGGTCAAGTGATCAATCCCGGCCAAACCGTCTTCACCATCACCAACCCAGACCAATTGCTCGTGGAGGCACGCGCTCCATCGGGCAAGTCAGTCCCCTTGGCGGCAACAGGTTCTGCCCGCACCAGCGATGGTCGAAATCTTTTACTTATCCGCCAGGGCGAAGGCTTGACGATGGTCGATGGCGCAGCACCGCTCCGCTTCAAAATAGATGGGCCAAGCAGCATGCGTGTGGGAGAGCCTGTGATGGTCTTCATCACCGGGAGCGAACAAACCGCAGGTGTGGCTTTGCCGCGTGATGCTGTGGTGAAGGGGGCGAATGGCCAGACCATGGTCTTTTTGAAACAAGCCGCAGAGCAGTTTCAGCCAACCCCGGTTACAATAACCGATTTAGATGCAAACCGCGTCATCGCCACATCCGGCATAAAGGCTGGAACTCGGGTCGCGACCACTGGCGCACCGCTTCTTGAGCAGGTGCGATGAGCCATGTTTGACTTTCTTGTTGCTACCTCACTTCGAAATCGCGTGCTGGTGCTGTTCGCCTCGCTCGCACTTATCCTATTTGGCATCCTCGCCACCATGCGACTGCCGGTCGACGTCTTGCCCGATCTCAACAAGCCGACGGTCACGATCATGACCGAAGCAGGCGGGATGGCACCGCCCGAAGTCGAAGCCCAAATCACCCAGCCACTTGAAAACGCCATGAGTGGCATACCCGGCGTGTCGCGTGTACGATCGGTAACCGGTGTAGGCCTCTCGATGGTCTATGTTGAGTTTGGCTGGGATGCAGAAATTTTTCGGGCCCGCCAACAGGTTTCCGAGCGGCTCGCTTTAGCCAAAGAAGCGATGGCGGACCTCGATCATGCCCCGCAGATGGGCCCGGTTACCTCCATCATGGGCGAGATCTTGCTGGTGGCCATTCCTTATGGCGACGCAGACCCCATGGCTGCCCGCGAAGTTGCAGACTTTCAGATCCGGCCACGCCTACTGACCATTCCAGGTGTCGCACAAGTGATCCCTATTGGCGGCCAAGTGCGACAATTCCGCATTTCGCCGAATGCGGCTCGCATGGGTCAATTGGGCGTCAGTTTGGAGGCCATCGAACGCGCAGCGCAAGGTTTTGCCTCAAATACGGGTGGCGGCTTTATTGATCAGGGTGGTGGAGAATTTGTCGTACGCGCTTTATCGCGCACGGCGCGGGTTGAGGACTTGGGCTCTATTTCGGTTACCACACGCACCGGCGGCATTGTCCGACTAGACCAAGTGGCTGACGTTGAGTTTGCAGCGCGCTTCCGGCGCGGTGATGCAGGGTTTGCGGGTAAGCCTGCCGTCATCATTGGCATTCAAAAGCAACCTGGTGCCGACACTGTGGCTGTGACCAAGAGCGTCGAGGCGGCGCTGACAGAGTTAAACAAGACCCTGCCAAAGGGCGTGACCGCAACCCAAGTTCAGATGCGCCAAGCGGACTTTATTGAAGCCTCGCTGGGTACTTTGCAGAAAGTGATCATTGAAGCCGGCCTCGTGGTTGCGGTGATCTTGTTCCTTTTCCTACTTAATGTTCGTACGACAGCCATCAGTCTGGCAGCCTTGCCAATGTCGATCCTAATCACGGCCCTCGTGTTTTCTGCCTTCGGCCTTTCCATAAACACGATGACTTTAGGGGGTCTGGCTATTGCTGTCGGTGAATTGGTTGATGATGCCGTCGTGGGGGTAGAAAATGTCTACCGACGCCTCAAGGAAAATCGCGCCCTGCCAGCGCCTTTGCCTGCGGTAACTGTCATCGCGCGCGCGACGGGAGAGGTTCGTTCGGGCATTGTCTATGCTACCATGATCATCATTCTGGTGTTTTTGCCTTTATTCTTCTTGTCGGGCATTGAAGGGCGGTTGTTCCAGCCTTTGGGCATGGCTTATGTGGTTTCGATTTTGGCAAGCTTGCTGGTATCGATCACCCTGACACCAGTTCTGTGCTATTACCTTCTACCCACTATGAAAGCCTTGCCAGTCGAGCATGATAGCTGGCTGGTCGTACGTCTTAAGCGTGCCAATCAAAGTCTGCTCGAATGGGGGTTCCAGCATGTAAGGCCTGTCCTGATTGGGGCGACATTGGCCGGGCTTGTTGCCATTGGTGGCGCATTGATGTTGCCGCGTGCTTTCCTACCAGCCTTTAATGAGAGCACCCTTCTTGTTGGTTTGACCTTACAGCCCGGCGTAAGTCTTGCCGACAGCGCACGTATGGGTGCGGCAGCTGAGCGGCTCATTATAGCAATCCCCGGGGTTGAAAGTGTCAGTCGAAGAACCGGGCGCGCGGAGCTGGATGAGCATGCCGAAGGCGTTCATTCAAATGAATTAGATGTGCGGCTTGACCCCAACTTGTCATCTAAAGAACGCGATCAAGTTGCCGCTGACATTCGTCTAGCCCTTGGCCCCATTCCAGCCAGCGTTGGTATTGGCGGTCCGTTGGCGCACCGAATTGACCATATGCTTTCCGGCGTTGCCTCCCCGGTTGCCGTAAAAATATATGGCGAGGACATGGAAGCAGCTCGCCGTTCGGCGGATGCCTTGCAGGCGCGGATGGTCGGCATCGAAGGACTGGTTGATGCGCGGGTCGAAAAGATCGTCCGTGTGCCGCAGCTTGAAGTGATCGTCGATTATCAACGCGCTGCCCTTTATGGGGCCAACCCAGCTGAGGTGACGCGCTCTGTCGAAGCATTATCGGGCGGCCAAACGGTCTCAAGGATCATTGATGGGGTACGCCGTTTTGACGTCGTGATCCGCTTACCAGAAGGTGCTCGCACCACCCAAGCCTTGTCAGAACTTTTGATCGAAACGCCGAGCGGGGTAATTCCGCTCTCCCAAATCGCGACGGTTCGCGAAACCGATGGACCGAACCAGATCAATCGGGAAAACGGCAAGCGGCGGATTGTCGTGCAAGCCAATCTGGCACCGGGTGCCAATCTTGCTGCGATCACAAAAGAGATCCGTGCCGCAATGGAGGCGGTGCCTGCGCCAACGGGTGGCTTTTACGCACTTGAAGGGCAGTTTGAGGCACAGGCCGAAGCAACAGCGACCATTGGGGGGCTGACACTGGTGTCCTTCACCCTCATCTTCGCCTTGTTATATAGCCGATACCGGTCGGTCGCGCTGGCCATGATTGTGATGGGGGGGGTGCCGATGGCGATGATCGGCTCCGTCATCGCGCTTTGGCTCTTTGGCCTACCGCTCTCTGTTGCAAGTCTCATCGGCTTTATTGCACTAACCGGGATTGCTGCGCGCAATGGCATCCTAAAGATTAGCCATTATCTCAATCTGGTTGTCTATGAGGGCGAGACCTTTGGTGATGGCATGATCATCCGGGGAACATTGGAGCGCTTAACCCCCGTCTTAATGACAGCCCTCTCAGCAGGTCTAGCGCTCATTCCTCTTATCCTTGGGGAGGGGGAGCCTGGCAAGGAAATCCTGCATCCCGTGGCAGTGACAATTTTTGGCGGGCTGGTTTCTGCAACCCTATTGGATGCACTTGTGACACCCATTTTGTTCAAATTTTTTGGTC
Organism: Candidatus Phycosocius bacilliformis; assembly: GCF_003112735.1. Lineage (GTDB taxonomy): Bacteria > Pseudomonadota > Alphaproteobacteria > Caulobacterales > Aquidulcibacteraceae > Aquidulcibacter > Aquidulcibacter bacilliformis. Next base: position 68,452 of record NZ_BFBR01000010.1, on the reverse strand, counting down.
AAAAGCCGCTTGAACAATTGGTCTTGGCCCAAAAAGATGGGCAACTAAGCGAGGCATTCTAATGAAACAGACAGTAAAGCTAACCATTGGAATCTGTGCTTTGGCCTTGCTGGCTGCTTGTGGCGGCGGCGGGGCAGACAAAGCTGAGCCCAAGTCTGATGTCTCTGCGACAGCGAGCTCTGTAAGTGAAACCAAGGGTCAGCCAACCATGTCTGTTGCGGCGGCTGCGACCCCTGTACCGGGCCAGGCAGTTCGCCTAACTTTGACCCTAACAGGCGCGGATGGCAAACCCCTCGGCCCCGATGACATCGCAACTCAGCACGAGCACAAAATCCATGTCATGATCGTGGATAGCGCGCTTGAAGATTACACCCATGTCCATGGTGAGCCAGGCGCGCAGCCCGGACAGTGGACGGTCAGCTTTACCCCGAAATATCCCCGTCAATATCGCGTTTGGGCGGACTTTAAGCCCGCAAGCAAAGAGCAAGACGGGCACGCTCATGACCATGGCAAAAGTGACCATGGTGATGAAGGTCACAGTCATGACAAAGCAGGCCATGATCATGGTGAAGGAAGCCATGGCCAAGAAGATGCAGACGCCCATAACCTTACGCCTTCCGTCACCCTAAACGTGGGCGCAGACAAAGGTCCCGAGGTTGCAGCGACCCAAACACTTTCCACCAAGGTCGACGGCTATACCCTGACCCTGTCGCTTGGCGGCGCGCTCACGGCTGACGCACACACGCCAGCTACGCTGACAGTTGCCGATGGAACCGGGGCTCCGCTTGACTCGTTAGAACCGCTTATGGGGGCCTATGCCCATTTGGTTGGCTTCTCGGCCGATGGCACGACGATGGTGCATGGTCATCCTGAGGGTGCAGAACCAAAGGATGCGACGGCACGCGGCGGGCCTGCATTAGCTTTTGAATTGCACCCAAGCGTAGCCGGACCGCACCGTGTGTTCGTGCAAGTAAAGATCGGCGGCAAGGTAATCACTGCGCCGTTTACGATGGTGGTCGCGAACTAGTTGGTACTTTTAATTCAGGTCGCGGCTGGCACAAGAAGGAATGAGATATGGGGAAGATCGAAACAACTACTCAAACGTCCTCATTCGGGAAGGTGCCCGCTATAACTTTCGGATTTTGGGTGTTCCAGCAGCGATCCGTGCCGGTTTCGCAGTCCCTCTCGCGTTTTCTGGCGACATCGCCACGACAGCGATGCTTGACGACGTCTCGATTTGGCTCCTCGCTAGAATGGGTGCAGACGCATGATCTGCCAAAAAATAAGAGTTCTTGCTCATGATGGCCGCTACAGTCTCGATGATCACATTAGCCTTAACATGGGCATATCTCCTGACTTTCTTAGCTCTGACAATGAGGGCAAGCCGGGTCGCGGGTCGCGGCGTCGACTATTTTTCTAGGCCAGTGGGATCCCAACGTTGGACAGCACTTTTATTCAAGTTCGGCTTCATCGGGAGCGGTGCTTGGGGACTAGTTGGGATCCTTTATCCAAATTTGTGGCCACAGTTGCCTAATGGCCTTGGATGGCACGCATGGTTAGGTCTGGGCATTATGTTGGTTGGTGCTTTCATCGCCGTGGGAGCTCAGCTCCAAATGGCTGGATCTTGGCGGATTGGTGCCGTTGAAGGAACACTTGGAGCCCTCGTAACCGGCGGATTTTTCGCACTATCGCGCAATCCCGTGTTTGTCGGGCAAATGACCCTCTTTTTTGGACTTGCAATGTTTCAGCTGGACCCGGTGCAGGTCATCTTATCCGCTTGCGTTTGGATCGCCGCGATCTGGCAGGTGCGTATTGAAGAACCTGTTTTGGTAAGAAGCCTTGGCCAAGCCTATCAAGCTTACGCTACCCGAACCCCGCGATGGCTGGGCTCTATAAAGGGATCAAAGCGATGAGGGGGGATCACAACCATCATAATCATGCGGGTCATAATCATGGTGCTCATGGCCATGCTCACAGCCCAGCCAGCTACGATGGGGCCTTCGCTTTTGGGATTGGCCTTAATGTCTGCTTTGTCTTGGTCGAGCTTGGCGTGGGCCTATCGATCAATTCGCTCGCGCTCATCGCAGACGCGGGTCATAATGCGACCGATGTGCTAGGTCTCTTGTTGGCTTGGGGGGCAACAGCACTCGGTCGACTTCAGCCGAAAGGGCGCTTCACCTTCGGCTTTGGTCAGGCCACTATTCTGGCATCTCTTGTGAATGCGTTGCTCATCTTGGTTGCTGCAGGCGTGATCGGCTGGGAAGCGATCCACCGATTTGCAAACCCAAGCCCGCCTAATGGCATATTGGTGATGGTGGTAGCGGCCATTGGTGTTGCGATCAATCTTGGTACCGCTTGGCTGTTCTCGCGGGGAAGAAAGACCGACATTAATATTGAAGGCGCTTTCCTCCACATGCTGTGGGATGGCCTAGTCTCCTTGTCGGTCATCCTGGCAGGTGCAGCCATTTTGCTGACCGGGCAAGCTTGGATTGATCCAGCGATCAGTCTTGTCGTGGTTGCCGTTATGGTTGCAGGGACGTGGCATTTACTCGTGGCTTCTTCAAATCTTTCGCTTGGTGCAAGCCCAGCTGGAATTGACCTAGCCGCTGTTAAAGCTTGGCTTGCCAGTCGTCCGGGGGTTGCTTCCGTTCATGATCTTCATGTTTGGCCGCTTTCGACCACGCAAGCAGCTCTATCTGCCCATCTTGTCATGCCTAAAGGTCATCCTGGGGATCTAGCACTTGCCACTTTCGCGCATGAACTCGACGAGAAATACGGTCTCAGCCATGTCACCCTGCAAGTCGAGTTAGGTGACGGAGCGAATTGTTCGGAGTCTTCTCATGGCCAATAAAAAGAAAAAGGAACACCCGTTTCCAAGGGCCATCTGGCTTTGGCCAACGCGGTGGCTGGAACAAACCATGTTTGGCAATTTCCAATATGGCTCTGCCCAAAACAAAAGGCCCTATACATTGCCTATTTTCACACACGGAAGGACAATCAATATGTCAAAAATACTTGTTCAAAGCGCTATTTTGTTAACGCTGTTTGGCCCGCTTTCATCTTGGGCGGGCGAGCCGGTTTCGCCAAAGATAGAAGATGCAATTCTGTCTGCGCCAAAGGCATTAGAACTGGCTAGTCAATGTCGAGTTGAAGCCCGACAAAGGCACAATCTGGGCGTCTTCCCTAGGAAACAATCAAGAAATAGTGCTGTTTTACGCCGGCACTCGATTGCACTTGTTGAGTTTTGTGATGCATTTGAAGGTAAGCCCAGCAATGAATTTTGGAATGTAATCTCACCATCTAATGACCCAAGTGATCGCCCAAGGGACTTTTTAAGCGCTTGTCTATCGGAGGCAAATGGTGGCCGTCGGACCGTGTTTAAGCCGAGCCGACGACATATTGAGCGTATGGCATCTATTTGCAGAGAAATGTCAGGGAAATTGCCAAGTGAATGATTTGCGCCTTAGATTTGAATTACGAGCGTAAAGCGAGCGATTGACGTCGGACTTCGCGGCGAATGAACTGAGCATGAGGCTGGGGTGCATCAGACCAGTAATTGTCGGTGCTCGGCGGCATTAGAAACCGAATTACATTGGCCATCCATACCCAGACCACGCAGCTGGCCCACTAGATCGTTGCAGCCTATCTGACAAAATATCGATTTTGTCAGAGGGAAAGGGGATGTTAACCAGTGTAGCTGACAATATCGCTATGACTTTAGAAAGCGCCCAACAATCGAGTTTGCGGAGATCGAACGATAGGTTTGTCGCCGATCTAACGGAAGATGGAACCGTTTCTCTGCTTCATCGCACGCATAGCGCTGCTGTCGAGTCATTGTTGGAAATTTTGGCGTCTAGGCACGCGAATGTTGGAACACGCTCTCAGTATAAACAAGCGCTTCGGTCTTTTCTTGATTGGATGAAGGGTCAGCGTTTTACGAGCCTTTCTGATCTCAGAGCGTCTGATCTCAGTGCTTGGCGTGATGATATGGTAGGACATATGAAGCCTTTAACCATTCAATCACGGTTTGCTGCGGTCAGGTCGTTGTTCGATGACTTGGTTGTAGAGGGAATCCTTCCATCAAACCCCGCGGCGCGGGTAAAGGTTATGAAGGGGGATTATAGTGTCGGAAAGACGTCAACGCTTTCCGCAGCGCAAGTGCGTCGGCTTTTGGACAGTATTGAGCCGAGTACGCTTATAGGTTTGCGCGACCGCGCATTGATTGCCACCCTGATGTATTCGACATTGCGCATTTCGGCTACACTCGGGCTTACGCCGAATAGTCTGACGCATGAGGCTGGGGGGACGTGTTTCCGTGTTATCGAAAAGCGAAACAAGCATCGGCTCGTGCCGGTGCATGAGCAGCTATTTCCTTTGCTGGAAGCCTGGGTGGATGCCGCTGATCTTCGTTCAGAGCCGGATTTGCCAATCTTCAGAGCATTTGGTCGTAAGTCTAAGATTGAGGATGTCGACGCTCCCCCTCCTCTTTTGCGCCGAACTGCACTGGCTCGCCAGGATGCTTGGCAAATGATCCAGCGCCGTTCCAGTTCAATAGGGCTTACAAACGTGAGTTGCCACACATTTAGGGCAACTGGCCTTACTGTCGCCTTGCTCAATGGTGCGAGTTTGGATGAAGCTCAGGACTTGGCTGGGCATGCCAGTGTCGCTACGACGCGTCTTTATGACAGGCGCAAGGACCGTAAGATGGTTGCCACTGTCAATCGGATCAGATTTTAAGGTATTTTGTTTTTCGAGCTTTTGAAGGGTTAATCAGGTGAAATTATTGAAGTCATTGACTATATTCTGCACATTGATAGCTGGCGCTGCATGGTCGAAGCCTTTTGAAGGATGGTGGTCCGGAGGTGGAATGGGCGTTTCTGAGTATGGATACAGACGCGGCGATGGCACCGACATCGTTCTTGCATGTGATCCGAATGACAATAACCGGCTCTATTTGAGCGCAGCAATTGAAGGGACATCGCCTGTCAGTACTTTTGTAGTCTTCACTGTAGACGGCAAGGACTTTGAATTTCGTGCAGATGAACTTGGCTCTATCGAAGTTGGTAGCCGTGTGAGCGAGAATTGGCTGTACTCGCTTTTTCACGAGCTGGGGGCGGGCAAGGAGCTCGAGTTGCGATTTAGTCCGCATTCGATTTTCGATGGCGTGAATCAGAATGAGGGTTGGCAACGCTCAGTTAGTGCCACTACTAGCCGGACATTGATTTCTCTCGCCGGCAGCAGGAAGGCGTTAGGAAAGTCACTTTGCTAAGTTGGGACTCTTCAGAAATCGGCTTGGCCGTCAGGTTATTTGAAGAAGACCAAGCCGAGGAGTTTGCGAGGTTAGTGTAATGGATGATGTCAACGATCTGCCCATTAATGTTGAGGACCTTTATCTCGTTGCAGCCTTTGGCGTTTGCTGGATCGTGAGATCTATCTTGGTCAAGTTCAATAAAGTTCAAAGGGATGACACGTTTGGGGCCCCGCCTGTCTTCTTCAGGGAAGTGTACAACATTGGGTTTAGTTTTTTTGGTGTCACAGGTTTAATTCTAATCTCAAGTGGGTTTCACCCGATTAATCCTGTTTATGTGTCTCCTTGGGTTTCCGCATTTTTGAAGGTCGGCTTATTTGCTGGCATCATTTCATTTTTCCAGACTGAAGCGTTCCGGGAAGGTTACCAGCAAGCTTGGAGCCAAGCCCGACAGCGGTTACCGGGTTCAAGTGGAACTGAAGGAAGCGAAAAAGAATTGCGCTAATGCTGGGTGACTTATTGTGGAACCGGTAAACCACTTGAATGCATGCATAATAAGTGGAACGAATTTTCCTGGCTGTTGCCTTCAAATTCTTAGCAATCTTGTCTGAGTGGATTGTCAATTAGCCGAGACTGGGATTTGCCTAAAGGAGGTCGTTCTACGGCCCTTCTCACTGTTGGTTGGTGGCATAAACAACGAATAGTGATATCTCAGTTTGATCCGTAACTTCGACAACGTGCTTGGGATTAAAATCCATGATGGATGTTATTGCGCAGTTTATGTCCGATTGTAGGACTGCGTCAACTTATCATGAGGTTGAGGCCAAATTTAAGCAAGCGTTTCGTGTGTTCGGGGCCGAAACCGGTACTGTTTCCTGCCTTGGATCGACGAGCAACCTATTGAATTCTTTGAAAGTGGTTGGGTCGCCGGATTCCGAGTTTGTAAGAAATTATGCGGAGAACAACTTTATTCGTTACGATCCAGCCGCCAAAAAGAGCGTCAGTACGCTGTCGGGCTTTTCATGGGACGAATGTCGTTTTGAATCTAGAGATGATCCTCGTGCCCTTCATGTGTTAGATGTCGCGGACGATTTTGGTTATAAGAATGGTTTTGTCGTACCTATCCACAGCGGGTTGGGCAATTTTTCTGTCGTTACGTTCACCGGTGATCATCTCGAGCTCAATCCAACGACGAGAGGCTGCCTTCATCTGATAGCCATTTATTATCACGTGGCTCTGGAGCGCCTCATGCTAATTGATACTGCTGTGTCGAAGCCTGAGTTGACCGCGCGACAGAAAGAGGTCTTACGTTGGGTTTCTGCGGGAAAGACTGACTGGGAGATCGGTCAGATACTTTCTATCAGCGAAGCGACGGTTAATAGGCATGTGGAACGTGCCAAGGAGCGTATTGGCGTACGCACTCGTGCTCAGGCTATAGTGGAGTGTCTGGTGAACGGCATTGTCAGTTTGTAAGATTTTCAGCTGTCCACATGTTTCTTTCTGACGCTGGCATGCACGTTGCAAGATCCCCCCGGGGTTTTGCTCGGGAGTTCCAGTATGATACATGCGGTTACATCGGCAAATCGGAACTTGTATGCCAACCAGCTCACTGCGATGCATAAGATGCGGTATCATTTTTATGTTGCGCAAAGGGGCTGGTCTGATGGGCTCACCATAGATGAAGACCGCGAGTATGACGAGTTTGATCGCGCAGACACCGTCTATCTCATGAACCTCACGTCGGATGGCCAGATTAAGTCAACGTTTCGATTAATGCCGACAATAAATGATTACTTGCTCGATAGGTTGCCACAATTCGTGAATGGACCGATTCCCAGGGGCAATCATATTTGGGACATGACACGTTGGATTATTGCGCCATCCTTTCGTAAGGTGAATGGCGAAAGGTACAGTAAAGCGCATAGCGAGTTGGCATGTGGATTGTTTGAATTCGCTGCCACACGGGGCATCACACACTATACGACCTTAATGGACACTAGATTTTTGCCGGCCGTTGAGCAAGCCGGTTGGAAGTATGAATTATTGGGATTACCAGCGGAATACGGTGATAGAGGTGAAACCGCCATTGCAGTTATTATTGATGCCGGGCCGGAGTCGTTGGCACATAATCGTATGATTTACGATATTGATTATTCTATTTTATTCGAGTCTCCGCCCCCGAGGCTTGGAGAGCGGATCGAAGACGTCCTCGCACGACTAAATGTGATTGAGACTATTGAGAAAATTTCTGATCGAGAAGCTAGAATGGCAACGTGGGGCGGACTTACGACACAGTTCAGTGCCGCTTAGCTTCTGCTCGTCTTTTGCTTTTTGCTCTTCCGCACTTTTGTTGCTGCAGTAGCTCTGCGACCTCTTTTGCATGATCAATCGCAACCACGAGACCGCTACTTTTCTCTATTTCAAGCAGTCTTCTTAACATGCGCGACAACATTATTTCGTCGGAGGGACTGATCGGGCCCAAACATTGTAATGCGGTGCGAATGACTGCCAAGACCGGTTCACTCGGTACTTGGGATTTTGCACAACCAGTGGCCTTTTGATCGGTAACACTGTCTTGCTTTTGATTGTCGTTCACGGGTGTAGCAGGGGAAAAAAAGGCCATATTAATTCCCTAACCGAACTGTTTGACCTTCCTTTAAGCCTGTTTTGACACATTTTGATTGGTGAGAATCCACCAATCCGAAATCCTGTCTCATTTTTAGTTAACGTCTGAGATCTAGCCCTTCTAGCCTGGCCAGGCCAGTTACGGTCGGCAAAGATTGGAGGTTAAGATGTCATCAAACTCAGCGACGAACCCGCTCTTTCCTATTACACAAGGGAATGTAGAGCAGGTCTTTGACTACATCTTTGCCCCTTGGGTAAAAGAGTTGGGCTTCAAAGACTTCACGGTGTCGGAAGGGTACTGCAGTGTCATTTTGCCCTTATCCAACAAAGTCAAGTTCGTGACAGGCTCGATGTGCGGCCAGGCGATTATGGCTGGCGTCGATACCGCATCTGGACTTGCTTCAGGGACGACTGAACGTATCGGCAAAGGTACGGTGTATCAACACACTCACTTTTTGTCTCCAGCGGCGAATGACGATTATCTTTTTAAGGCAATCGTCAAGAGTTTCCGATCCTCGCGAGCTTATGTGGAGTGTGACGTCGCTTCTGTGAGGACGATGGAGCTTGTGGCTCGTGGTGTCAGCGAATTTGCCTACTAGTTCGCAAAGGTCCTGATTTCTAACCGCTCTTACAACTGAAATGTGGCGCAGTTCTACCGACAAAGCCATAGCGGGGATATCTTCAACAAGGAATTGACTGAAATGGTCGGGAATTATGACGATCTGAACCTCTATTTTGTCGGAAGCGGGGAAGTTTCCGAAGGAAATACGGTCGACGATTGGGATGGGTTCAGTAAAACGCTTGTCGCAGCAACGAGTCGTCGAAATGCTCTTTTGATCGCGAAACTTTATGATCAGAACAAAGCCTTGCTGGCCACTTTAGAATGGAAAGGCCAACCCGTTACCATGGTTAGCTTCAAGGATCCGAACACGGGACTTTATCTTTAGATAAATCTTTCGGGGATCGGTGTTTCGCGATGTCGGCTTTGTAGATTTTGCAGGTTTGAGCCTTTAGAAAGGCGGTAAGTCAGAGGCCTTGGTGGATTCTCCCAATAGCAGATGAAAAATGCTCGTCTATGAGCGAGTATGGCCAGTTCCTTCAACCTAGCAAACTTTTCTATTTTAGCGGGACTAATTGTGTGTGTTGGTTTGATTTTCCTGATTTGTTCGTCTCTGCGCTTGCTTGACGATTCAAGAAGCCAGAAAGATCGAGACGTCGAATAGACCGTTCGCAGACGCTTTTGTGCATGTTCGTTTCTTACAGGTCTACTTAATTCCGCGGATGGTCTTTGGGTTTGCGATTTATCAAAAGCGATTTTGCGAATCTTGCCGCTTCATCGATTGGAATAGTGTCGTCATTGCTATCAAAAGCACCTGCGGCCAGCAGAAGGTTGCCAAGCGTCCTTTTTCCACTCGCCAAGTCCATAATGCGCTGCTCAATGGGGTATCTGGTTAAGATTCGGAATAATTTAATATTGGGGTTAGTGTTACTGGTTCGGCGAGCTCGAAAAATGGCTTGATCCTCTGCGAAAGGATTGTACCAACTTTCGGCCAAAATAACAGTTGTTGCGGTCGGGTATTCGATGGCTTCGTTGTTGGCTTTAAGAGACAGCACCAATCCCTCTAGTTTGCCGTTAGTGAAGTCTGATGAGGTTTGGCGTCGCTGGCTTGGTGTTTGTTGTCCAGTACAAAGCCCAACAGTCAGTCCTTGGTTTGTCAGTGTTTCGTGTATTTTGCTCAGGAATGGGACCGAATTCGCAAATATTATAAACGGCCGGCCGTCAGCGATGCTTGCCTTTGCTCGGCTGAGGATTTTGGCCAGTTTTGGTGAATTGAATCCTTTTGTTTCACTCAAGAGAGGGACTACGGCTTCAGGGTCTGACGCGAATAAGTGAAGCTTCAAATACAAGTGCCGAAATTGGCTCCTAGTGGCTATTGTGGAAACAGTGTTGACTTGGCTGAATAACATTAAGTCTTTGACGAGTATATTATGGTATTTGTCGAGTGCTTTGCTCGTTTTGACATAGATAGTTTCCGGGATGAGGGCGGGCAGTTTCAAACCGAGTTGCTCTTCGTTTCGCATCAAGAAGAACGGCGAGATGAGCGAAGCAAACGCCTGGAGTGTTGGCCCGTCACCATTTTTGATCGGGATCGCAAAGGTTTTTTGGAATTGGTGTGGATTGCCCAGCAGGCCGGGCGCTGCGAGATCTATCAGGGAGTAGAGGTCCGCGGTCTTGTTATTGAACGGTGTGCCCGTTGCCAAGATTGTTTGGTGTCGTGTTAGGTTGACTATAGCCTCTCTCGCCTGCGATTTGAGGGAGTTCAGTTTATGTGCTTCATCGATGACGACAATGTCGAACGAAATTTTGCACAATCTATCCTGGTATCGATGAACATCATCGTGGGTAGCAATCAGGACGCGCAAGTCTGAGGAAGGTGTTTCATTCAGTTCAATTTGGGTGGAACGGTCCAACTTCGTGAAAGTCGTTTCTTTGAATAAGCCAGAGCATTTATCGCTCAATTGGGTCTTGTGATTTGGTGTAGTAATGTAGAGGATGTTGCCCTTGATCAATCCCGCTGCCCGCAATCGATGGCAGTGCGCGAGCGTCATATATGTTTTGCCGGCACTCATGGTATCGGCTAGCAAGCAGCCAAGCCCTAATTGGAAAAGGGCGTGCATTAACGCGAGAGCTGTCCCCTGCCCCTGTCGTGGTGTGACCATAACGTTACCAGGGATCGTTGGCGTGACGTCAATGTGGTCCCGCGCGTAGGATGTTAGCGTTTGGGCGGTTGCGAACAGAGAGTTTAGTTCCTCCGTTGGGGTAAACCCTTCGCTGGCTGCGAGAGCCACTGCGCGCGATAGCGGCACTTCATCATTGGCGGTTATAATCCGCGAGTTGATGATAGTATCTAGAGCATGCGTTAGCTGTAATTTGGTAAGGTGGAGAAGGGCTCCATTGTGAGGAACCACCATGAAAGTTGTTGGTCGGATCTTTCTGGGCTCGCGTATATCTTGAGCCCCAGCTTCATCATTGCCAGCCAAGTTTATTCCAAGTTGGGCGTCACTGTTTAGTGTTATGTCAGCTTTCAAGTTGATTGCCGCATCATAAACGCTTTCGCCGTTTTCCTTCAGGTAGGTTAGGACGCTTGGCAGGACGTTCTCTTCGTGAGTTTGAAAAGCGGCCATAAGTGTTGTGTGGAAGCTGCGGGGTCCGTCATGTTGCAATTCCTTCAACTTGGCCTGAAAGAACGCTGACATCGGTTTCAGGTCTTTGATTGGGTAAAGGCGGTCTTTGGTGATGTTTGAACGCACGTTTCTATTGAATTCGCTGCGTATTTTGTGAAATAGAATGCCTGCCTTCATTGGATCGAGGCTATGCTCGTAGGTGTAAAGATCATGTTGGTTGACGGCCGGTTCTAAATCTGTGTGCCCAGTGATGGGTAACAGTTCGTATCTGTCAAGGAAATGACGAAGCAGGAGGTCTTCATCCTCGAACCTGCGAGCGATTGTGGTATTGTTGGCGTTATTCAAGTGGATTACAGCTTTCAGGTCAGATGGGTAGACCGAGGCTGTCCGATAGTTGAATTTGATCACAAAGCACGGGACATCGAGCGTCACTCGCTTGGCGCGAATTTGCGCGGTCGGCGTTAATTTCACGGTTTGGTTCACAAGATGAACCGAGAGCATTGGCCGTTCACCCGTGAGGTGAATTTGCGTAGGTGCGTTTATGCCGGCTGCAGCGAATAGGTCCATTCTCGTCGCTCCTATTGCTTACTTTGGCTTAGTCATTGGCCGGCCAATCGATTTGTGGGGCAACTGGTGCTGGTCGCATGGTGTACCGAACATCAATATGCGGCATGACGGTATTGGTCGTTTCGGCATGACAACCCTTCTCCTGCTTGCGCACGGTCGCAGCATTTGTTGGCATCGATGTAGCCATCGATGGAGCTGCGACAGCCGCTTGTGCCTTTTGTGCTGCCTCTTTGGCCCTTCGCTCTTTGACCTCGCGCTTTTTGGCGCTTGTAATCGCCTTTTGCTGAAGCCTTAGTTCTTCATTGAGATAGTCCACCCCACGGAAATAGTCCGTTTGGTAAGGCGTATCTCTGACGGCCCCACCTAATGCCTCTAGGTCAGACCTCAGATTCATCACAGCTTTGACTTTTTCATGTGGCAGACGGGCAGCAGCTACAGCCTGCTCCAATCGAGCGCGTATCTCTTCTGGTCGGATGTTATCGATAGTGAACATCTTGCCGTCCTTTACCTATCGACGTGAGTTTCTTGATTGAAGGTTAAACGCTCAGGTGAGCCTGTTCGTCGATTAGGAAATCCTTTTGGAGATCCTTCAGTTCGCGTCGGATGAAGCTTAGCAATGGCCAAAACTGAAACCCCGACTGGGAGATTGGCTTTTTGCAACAGGTATCTTTCAGAACCAAAAAGCTTTGTGAGGAATGCATTGGCCGCTTTCCCTGGCATCGAGACGTCGCCGGAGGGCGAATGACGCATAGGGAGCATGTTCCCGATTAGCCGCGCCATTAAGATGACGGGGAAAAGAATCGTATTGAAATAGGTAATCCGCTCGATTTCGAAGCCTGTTTCTCGCAAGACGCGGTCGAGGCCCTTTTTCGTATAGCGTCGACAATGATGGTGAGCCCGGTCGTGATCACTCCACAAGAAGTTGAAAGCAGGCACTGTGATCAGAACATGGCCGTTTGGCTTAACCAGCGTCGCGACATATTTGAGAGCGCTGGCATCATCCTCGATATGCTCGAGGACATCGAGCAACAGGATTAGATCGCTTTGGGCTATTGCTGGCATATCATCCGGCAAAGAGCCTCCTTGAACCTCCAGGCCACTCCGCTCGATGGCGCGTTGACGTGAGAGCGGATCTTGCTCGACGGCCGTTACACTTCCACCTTGCTTGGCTGCGATCGCTTGCAACATCGGAAGGTTTCCCCCCGCCCCTGCCCCAATCTCAACGATATGCGCGCGCGAAGGAACTGGGATATGCCCAATCATATCCCTAATGATCGAGCGGCGGCCGACAAACCACCAATGTGTGGTATCAATCGAGAGCGCTTCGTAGGCTTCAGGCGTCATTCCATGAACCCCTTTCGCAAATGGCGGTTTTGAATAGCTTCATGGATCAACCCATTCTGGTCGTTTCAAACGGGTTGATCGTCTTTTCGAGCGCCGCCAGTAGATCGAGTGTTGGATGGGTGAGAGCCGTGAGAACTTCATTGACGAAATCAAGGAAGGCTTGGTTCGGGACAGGATCTTCGTGTGTCGGGACCTGGATTGCGTTCATACGGTCCCTGTGAATGACTAATAGTGGCGCAGCTCGCCTTGCGTGTGCCTGCGTAATCTCTTTGGCCGTGTCGTAGTCTTCGACATGGATCCCCATGATATCAATGTACATTATGCGGGTAGCTTCGGTTGGCTTATGCCAAGCCTTTATGATGTAATCGGGTCTAAACAGGGCTCCGTCGTGGGCCAGATCGCTCAATGGCTTGGTTATTGTTATCCAAACGTCAGGGAGTACATGAGCTGCATAGTTTTGGACGCTGATCAGGATTTCCAGCATGCGTCGATCGCTGCCGCCTTCAACCGGGATCCATGTATCGTAACTGTAGATTGGGTGGGCATGTCCGCGGATTGGCACAATCACAGGATTTTTCGGTTCTAGTTGTCCACATACGTAGAGAACCAGGAATGGGCCATTTGGCGGAACTGCTTGGTCTTTGATTAAACCCCGCGCAGTTGTGTTGCTCTTCTCGACGTAAATCATTTCGAGATCGTTGGGGTCATCGCCAATGAGAAATTCAGCTCTATTGGCCGAAGCCGTTTTTGCAGGCGCTAAAAGATAACCTTGCGCTCTCTTCCCTTCTGGCCACACCTGCCCTTCCTGGGAAATTCTTTTAGAAAGACTGCCGTTGCTAACTGGCTTCGGATCAAGAGCCAAAACATCAGCGAGTGGAATGTTCGGGCCCAAGAAGATGCCTGAGGTGACCGCTGCAATTGCTTTCTTCTGTTCATTTATGCTCGGAGGTTCAATTGCCGTCTGGAGCCTTTCTTGGACGGGAATGACTTTGTTCAAGCCTGCTCTTGCGATTAGGTGCGCCATAAACCTTTGCAACACGGGCCAAGTGTAGGTTGCCATTTCCTTTGTTAGCGACAGTTGTGAATCTGTGGCCGGGGCATCATCATCTGTAAATGCGGATAATAGCGCAAAGTCGCTGTCAGTTGTCCCTTTAAGCGGACGGAGCCCACTGCCCTGCCCTGACAAAATCGACTCCTTATCGGGGTCATGGAAGAATGGACAATCATGATGGTGGAGCATCCTGTTTTGTCCGGTTAGACGTCGCAGATAGAAGGCGTATCCGTTTTGCAATCGCACTGGAGCAAGCAGCGGCTTATTCTGGTCGGATCCAGCGCAATCGCAGCTAATCCATCGATCTTGTCCTCTGATCTCACTTAACAAAGCTGTGGCAAGCGCATTTTGGGCTGGCGTGGCATTGGCGGTATAGGCACCAATTAGGGCTGCCCGCGCTTCTTCACTTAGTGGCTCAGACGCCGATGTGAGATCTTTTGAGACGATATGCATGGTTGTGACTTTTGTGGAGCGAACTTTGTCCTCCATCATGCATAGGATGAGGTTTTAATAAAGAGCATTGCTCAAAAACGTGCACTTTATTTTGATCCAGAGTTTTGTTTTCCGTATGGCCTCTCTTGATTATTGGCTAATGTCGCCGATCTGTTAACCTTGTTCCCGTACAGATGGGGCGTCGGCCGACTTGAACAATTGGAGTTTGTGGCAATGGCTAAACCCCCTCCCCTTCCCGGCTTTATCGCCACTTTATCCATGATTGGGGTGTTAGGCCTGATGATGTCGTTAGGGCCTCAAACCCAATTGATGCTGGCATTGGACCCAAAAGCACCGTCGCATTGGTGGTTTACGTTGCTCACTTGGGGCCTTGTTCATGGTTCCATGCTGCATTTCTTTGTCAATATCGCCTATATCGTGCAAGTTGGTCCTTTTTCTTGGGCTGCTGGCGGCGGGGGATGGCGTAATGTCGCTTCTCTCTGGGGAGTATTCGGCCTTGGAACACTTGTTGGTGGTCTGGCCTTTTTGGGGTCTGATACTCAAGGGTTGGTGTTGGTTGGAGCCTCGGGCGGTGCCAGTGCAATGGCCGGCTTTTATGTGATTTACGGAACGGTTATCTCCCCTGATGATCGTCGGTATCGCCTTTTTGGACGAGCAATGGTCGAGTTTCTGCTTGGGGCAATCCTTTTGCCGATTTTGATCGCAGCCTTCTTTGATATTCGCATCAGCTGGGAAGCTCATGCGGCAGGCTTTGCTGCGGGGCTTTTGGTCGCGTCCTGGGTCGTTCACAAGCGCAATGCGTCGACCGAAGCTGCCGTTGCCCGTCTTTTGGTTTGAGGCTTGCTGCGGGATCATTTTGGAACCCATGTGCCGGCAACAACTTTGTCGTGCCAGCTGAGATAGGTTGCGATCAGGCGATCATGGGCGGTTTTTTCAAGCCACCAACGGGCCAGACCCCCACTTGTTTTCGCCTTTTGGTGATAACGGGCCAATAATAGCGCGCTTATTACCGTTTCCACCCCCCTGTTTCTTATCCACTCGTCGAGCAATTCGTGTCGAATTCCTGCCTGTTTGGCCAGATGTTGCGAGATATCTTGGCTTGTCCCCGTCAATCCTGATAACTTTAAGATTGGCTCGAGATCCTGTCGACTGAGTTCCCGCCTTGCCTTTCCAAATACCATTTCTTTCAGCCGCTCAAGTCGACGGGTTTGGACTGGCGTGACCGCCTCGACAACTGCCTCGTTCGAGGCTTTTTCATATTGCGTAGCAATACCTTTATAGGGATTGTTATGATCTAATAGGGCGCCTTTTTGGGTATCCTGGGATACATTTTTGTCGAATTGCTGGAACATCGCTTCTTCGAGCTTACTTGCCTCTGAAGCAAGCTGATCGATCTGTGGGAGGATCGCTTTTAACTGATCCAAATGGAGGCGCTCTGGCTTCCAGTTCGGGTTCATCCAGACATGTTCGGGGATGGGATCAGTAAACAGGTCAACATTGGCGCGAATATAGGCCCTGGCACTGCGGATATGTTTGCAGAGCTGCCGGTGTTCGCGCTGTTCTTGCGTGAACCGTGCAACCGTCTCCTCAAGTTCACGCAAGCGAAGGAGGATCGGGCGAAGCGATAGACCACTCACTTCATCATGAGCCCTATAAGATCGGCCATTGGCGGTCGTGAGGTCAACGACAAGGCCATGGTCTATAAGCCAGTTTAAGGCGGCTTGGCGGCGCTTTGTGGAGCCCATGACACGATCTAGGTGCATGGTCATGCTTCCGACCCAGATGGGGTTCCCTGCGTCCCAGTGCTCGGATTTAATAAACTTGATTAGATGGTTCAGTAAGATCCTTGGACCTTCTGGAATACCGTCCACCCTGCCTTGTGGTGTTGTCGACCGTGTTGGCCAGTCGGTGATAATTCCTTCGACGAGTAGTCTTACTCTTCCGACCTCGCATAGTGCCGTAACATAGCTGTCCAATGTATCTTGGATCTTTGCCTTCCAATAGGCGCGCAGAGGGGTATTGCGACGTGTGCTAGACATCATCCGCTCCAAAAAAATTGCGCAAAAAATTATTCCCAAACGCGGGTTTTTTGCTTGCATTGATTTTTGGGCTGGGTTAGAAGCAATTCGTTCGGGTTTGCTTCGGCATCCGCCCATTGAATTTCAAAAGCCCTCAGCGCGCCAACGCTGGGGGTTTTTTCGTATCAGTTAGGTGAAAATCATTCTCGCCTCCCCGGTCGTAGCCAGTATTTGTTAGTCGCACGATTCTCTTGTGCGGCCATGAATCGCACTATCCATTGACAGCCGATTCTGACAAGTAAGATTCGTGATTACTTGGGAGTGTTTGTACAGTTTTACTCAACTAAAGCGCGAATGAGCAATGCTCTAATAATTCGGGTTGTGGGAATCAAGCCACTCGAAACAGTTTTTTCAATATCGTCTTTGCTGGATTTGGTGATCCGGAATGAGTGTCCTTCACCTTTGCCTGTATCGCGAAGTTTAAGGTCGTAAGGGTTGAACTTGGAATTCGCCATCGACTCCAACCAGTCATCCAGCTTCTTTTGAACCCAAGCATTCGTTGAAAGGCCCTCCCCTGCAGCCTTTGCTCGCATGAGGGTCGATTCCTCTCGCGTTAGCTGAATGCGGACGTTCGCTTTTTCGCCAAGGCGTTTGGCGCGTTTGCGATTACGTCCGCTTTTGGGATCGATAGTGGGCTCTATGAGAGTGGTTAGAGACATAGTTTGCGGCAACATCTATCTGGGGGCGAAGTGGTTAGGAGTTTAGCAATGGGAAGTCGGTTTCGTTAGTCCTTTTTGCCAGTGATCGCTCGCATAATCACTACGAGTGCGCTGTCGATTCGCAATTACGGACAAGCTGTTAGTTAGAGGTTGTTTCTGACGCGGCGACCGTCTTCGGGGATGTTATTGATAGAGACGTCATATCCTGCTTTTTCTAGCGCCTCGAGGACGAGCCAACGAACTGAGACGCGGCGTTTTGCGGCTGTAACTTTGAGGTCCAACCAAAGATCTTGAGGAATATCCAGCCTTAATGGCTGAGCGTTCCCAAAGAGATCTTCGGAGGGTCGAGCCTTGGCTGCGCCAGCGGCGGCCACGCTTGATTGAGATTTCGACTCTATTGCTTTTACCGCATTTGGCTGAGTGCCTGTCCCAGGCAAATGTTCATTTGGTACTTTATTAGTTTGAAGCTTTGGCGGCGCGCCTGTATCGCTCATCGGCCGTGCAAACCCTAAATCAGCGGATATCTCATTAAGTCGATGTGCATCTTCAGGACTTAACCGTTTCGCCGGTTTTGGCGCGGGCATGAACATTGGTGCCGTAGGTTTTGATGTCGTTGTATTCATGACTCCCCTTCCCTCCCGTGTTCGAGAATGCTTCTGAACTTAAGCCGCATCTGAATGTCCAGTTGGGGATGCCAGCACGTCGAGGAGCTCGGTTAGTGCAGCAGCGATCTCTCGCGATGCTTTTGGGTCCCCGTCGGGATGTGCCGGCGTCGTGCCAGTAAAGTGGATAGCCTGATAGGCAGCTCTTTGAATGATTTCAGTTCTGAGCACAGGTACACCTGCAGCTTGAATCTCAGCCCGTGCATGGACGGCTACACGGCTGCTCAGGGGCGACATTTGCGTAAAGATCGCGCGAGCCGGGATACGCCGCTTGAGCATTTTTTCGGCACGTTGAACAACTTCATAGGTCCTAAAGACTTCCTGCAAATCCATGCCTGAGACTTTTGTAGGAATTAGCACCAGGTCACTTTGGGCGATCGCATAGGTTACAGCCTGTGAAGCAGCGCCCTCTAGGTCTACAAAAACCAGTTGGTAGCTAGCCGCTGCGTCAGAGATTTTATCGAGCAGGTCGCGCTCCGTAATGCCTCCAATAACGTCCACTCTGCAGGTGCCTTCAGCTCGTTCACGCCAGGCGCTGATGTGTCCATTGGGGTCGGCATCGAGGATAGCCACCCTCCCGCCTTGGCGTGAAAACATATCTGCCAAGCACATTACTGTGGTGGTTTTCCCCACGCCGCCTTTGGTCGAGCATGCACTGATGACTGCCATTTGCTTTTCCGCCGTTTTGATTAAGCGCCCAAATGCGCTTTTGGTTAAGTGTGCAAACGCTCAAATGTACGAAGCGCTATTTGAGCCTTTGGTCAATTGAGCATCTGATGAAAAGATTAAATAATCATTTATGCGATTGGTCAACTGGTCGTCTGACCAAACAAGCGTACTGGCAAACGCCCAAAACGGCCAACAGACAAATATACAAATGTACATTAGGCCCAAAACATGATGACGACCGATACTTCGAATCAAAAATTAGTCTCGATGCCTTGAATAGATAGGAGGTTTTGCTGAGCTGTCTATAGGCGAAAAGAGGGCAGGGGTTCTTGCACGGCCCAGATAAAGGCGGCTGTCACGACTGCTGTCCTGCTGGGCTCCTTACCCGTCACAAGTCCGATATTGCTTTTCAATAAGTCAACCAATTCAAGATCTGATTTATTTAGAGTGACAGTCGTTGTATGCGGGGCTACTTCAGCCTTTGCATCATTCTTGGGAATGAACCCCGATTGAGGATAGGCCTCCAGGAATGGGATTAATTCGGACGCCTTATTGAGTTGGTGTATATGATTGCAGAGTGGCCCAATTAAGCTCGCCGGCGAGAACATGAGTGTGCTAGCGTTCATGGCTTTGGAAACCGCCTTCACCAAAATCAACTGGAAGGCAGGGTCATGTGAGACATTTATGATTGTGCGATTCGCGGCCATGCAAGCGAATGATACACTTGCGACGTAAGAGTCAAGTATCGTTGGAGAATCTGACCATTTTTGGTTCAAATTTGCATCACTAAAGCGCTACGAGCTGATTTAGTCTGGCATCATTTGCTGCAACTTGAATCGACTTTGCCATCGCGATCTGTTCCTCTTGGGAAAGGGCGGCTAAGTCCAAAAGAATAGTTGCAAGAATACCCGTGGCCACACATGAGGCGCGAAGGGTTTCAAGGTGGCTTTGCGTTGCTTCAGCCGCGACATGTAACACAGGCAAATTAGCCCCGGCGCATTTTGCGAAATGGGACATTTCAGCCATCGTCCAGTGCTCATAAGGCGTCTGTTTCAAAACACGAGGGCTTCTTAAACCACTATCTCTAGGCCAGTCCAGCGGGAGCTTATCGAGATTAAACTCCATGAGATGTCCGCGTTTGCGTGTGCACAATTGCTGCAGTGCCTGACCGATGATTGTCGGCGTATCGTTTGGCATTTTGGTGTTCCTCCCGTTCGTCACTGCAAAAGAGCATTGCTCACAAGAAAGACTCACAAAATAGTGAACGTCAAGATTCCCGCTGCGGTTTTTCCGTGAAGATCTCGCGCGGTGATAGGCCCGATCTGGGTGCTCTCCCGGTTCTAAGCGCCACCCAATGCCTCATTCTCATGTTTAGCGTCAGATCTGGTGAGCAGAGACTGCAATGGCAGTGCATAATCTGCGGCGCCGAGGCAAAAATACCAATGTCATACCAGGTAATGCGGGCAGGGGAGGCGCATTGGATATGGGATGACAATCTCGCGCAAAATGCGTGACACCCGGGGACGACCTTGTTCAAAACCAAGCAAACTTGCGTGCATTTGCTTTCCCAATTCAGATCGTGTTGTCACGTAACCTATTGTAGCAAATGGCAATTATTGACGAAGTGTTAATTCCGTCGCCTTTGGACCCTGCGCAATTCCGCGCTTAATTAGGGTTTGAAGACATGAAAATCGTAAAAATGCTGGGCGGGCTTTTCCAGACCGTCCGCGAAAATATCGCAAAAGTCTTTTTCGCAGCTGTAGCTGTTGCTGTCATGGTTGCTGAGCCAGCTTTCGCAGGCACAGATTCCACTTTTGCAAGTGCAACCACCTCGATCACCAACTATACAACGGGTTCGTTGGGTAAGTTGGCCGCTGTTGCCACCGTGGCATTCGGCTTGGTCGGCGTGATCGCGCGCTTCGATTGGAAACTCATCGCCGCAGGCGTTGGAGTTGGTTTGGCAGCCTCGACAGGCCCAGGCATCGTTTCAGCCATGGTGACCGCACTGATCTGATCAACCCGCAGGCTGCATCAATGCCTGCACTTCGGCCACTCTCGCAATGCAATCGAACGGAGCAGACCAGTCGTGGAGGTCTGGCACAGGCAGCATCAAGGCCTCGTGCGGTCGTTCGGTCTCATATCGAGTTGGGGCCACATTGGCAGACATCAGCTTGCTTCTCTAAAAGAGGATTGAAGGGAAGCCTCAATGAGAATTGATCCTTCTGTAATGTTGCTCTGCATGTCCTTAGCGATTGCGACACTACTGGTTTCAGAACCTGCATTGGCTGGTACGGACACCACTTTCAACTTCGCACAAGGCGCCGCCGAGAACGTTCTAACCATTGGCTTTGGTTTGATTGACGTGATTGCGCGCTTTGATTGGAAGCTCTTCGCCGCTGGCGTTGGCGTCGGACTGATCTGGCTCCACTGTTCCAGCCATCGTGTCAGCAACGAGGAAAATGCTGATTCCAAATCGATGCCGGCTGCATTCCAGCCCGCGCAAATACTTTCTCGTTTTGAGACCAGACGGAGCCACCCAGTCGTGGAGGTCTCGCACAGGTAGCACCAATGCCTTGTGCGTCCGTCTTTAGAGGCTCGCGGGAGTGACAAAAGTTTTTAGGCGCATGTGCGCTGAACTGGCAGCGGAGCATCAGGCCGCGTCAGTTTCAAGTTTGAGACAAGGAGTGGCCCTATGTCGGAGATGGGTGTTCGAGTACCCCAAAGGCTTGATGATGCTGAGCGTATTCTCATCTTTTCGATGGATGAGTTTATTGGTTTCATCATCACTTTTGGGATGGGTTTAGCCCTAGGCAATGCGTTGCTTGCCCTTGGCGCGAGTCTTGGAGTCTTGTTCGGTCTTCGTCAGCTAAAGGCAGGCGCGGGCTTAGGCGGTGGACTCCGTTGGTTGTTTTGGAACGGGCTTGGCGATTACTTCCGGATTAGCGCCAGCCCACCTCCCTATATTCGTCATTGGGTGCTCTAATGGCGACGGTTCTCGATCTCCAACGCCAGGTTCGTGGCCTCAATAATCGAGTGGTGCTTTTAGGCGTGATCTGCGCCATTCAAGTTGCCACGATTTTGGTCATTTCGACCATGGTCAAGTTCGGCCAGCCAGAGCGGATCCTGGTCCCAACGCTTCCTGCAGATGTCTATCTCGGCGGCTCAAGGCCATCAGAGCAATATCTGGAATTCCTGACACGTGATGTCGCTCAGCTTTATTTGAACCGTCACCCCAACAACACGAGCTATTTTCGTGATGGTGTGTTGCGGGTTGTCGATCCTGCGCGTCAGGGCGAGTTTCGGGCGGCTATGGATGAAGTAGAGGCACGCAGCGTTCAAAGCCAAGCCGCTACAACCTTTTTCCCACAAGATATCTTCGTTGATCCCTCCAAGAATTATTCCGAAGTTGGCGGGATCCTAGAGACCTATATCGGGGCTCAAAAGGTTCAATCCCAACAAAAGCGCTACAAGCTCTTTTGGGTTCGTCGCGGCCAAGCCGTATTTCTCGATTCCATTTCTGAGACCACTGATGCCGACGCTCCTGGCGCAAAAGCACAATTCTCAGATGACGCCACCACTGCAGCAAAAGGAGGTAGCCAATGAGACGGGCAATGTTGATTGGTGCTTGTTTATGCATCGCATATGGTGGCTCTAGCCACGCGAAGGATAGTCAAGTTGGTCGAACCGTTGACGGTCCTAACGCGGTTGCTACCCCGCCCCCGGAAGGTGTTCCAGTAGATCTACGTCCGAAGACCGGTGAGACTACAGCTCCGCGCCAACGTGACCGCTTAGCTGGCGGTCAACGCCCTGCCACCTCGGCCGCTCCTCAACCCTCGCCACTTCTTGGTGCGCCTGGCGTCTCGTCACGTGTGGTTCCTATGAGCGGGATTGTCCGTTTTGAAGTCCGCGATGGTGACCGCGTTGAGGTTTTGGCCTCTACCCAAGAGCTCACGCGATTGACCTTTGAAGGCGATCGCGCCGTAGCAGCGCGCACGATCGAGAGAGAAGACGGACCATCTGCTCTTTTTGAGGCTGATGAAGCCACTGGGGATCTCTATTTGCGATTGGTCCGCGTTTCTGGTGGGGAGCGGGTTTCTCTCTTTGTCACGATGGAATCTGGCAACACCTATTTGATCGTAGCTGTTGCGACCCTCACACCGGCAACAAGCGTTGTGCTTGCGGGCTTGGACGTGTCCCGTCCCGATGAATCCCAAATCGGTCAAGACCCAGAACTTCAATTGGCGGCCTCAAGTCCGAACGACCAAGTCGTATCCTTGATGCGGTCTTTGTATTTGGATGCGCCTTTGGTTGGCTTTGTTCGCGCGGCTCAGCGTGGTCGCGGCATGGTTGGATTGCTTGCTGTGACGCAAGAGACTGTCTTGTCAGGCGACAAATTGGTTGGGCGCGTCTTGGTTGTCCGCAATCCTGAAGATCGCGTCCTGCCCATTGAAATCGAAAAATTAAGAACAAGTGGGAAGCGCTTGGTCGCTTCGGGCGCTGATGCGGCGACGGTCGGTCCTGGCCAGAGCGTGCGCGTATTTTTGGTGGAGGAGCGGTGATGGCGGGCTTTAGTTTTCAGAACCTTTTTAAGCCACGGCACAAGACGCCTCTGGCCCAAGTCGACAATGGCGAGATGAGTGGATTTGGTGAAGAGGCAGGTCCAGTTGCCGGTCAAACAGGGATTATGGATGCTGACGACCGTAAGCGTCATGAACGGGTAAGATTGGGTGTCATCGGGGGGGTATCGATCGGGGCAATTTTGCTCTTGTTTATGATCTTTCCTCCAGGTGCCAAGCCAGTTGGCGAAGATCCAGCGGTCGTTGAAGCGCGTCGCAAACAGACGATGGCTTTGACCCAATCGCCTCGTGCTGACACTGATTGGTTGTCCAATATGGAGAACCGTCAGACTGCGACTGAGAATGCGCTTGCTGCTATTCAGGAGCAATTGGCTGTGGTTGCTGGGGATCGGGGTATTGGAGCGCCAAATGGTGCGCCAACCACTGCCCAAGATTCGGCGGAAATTCAAAGGATCGCGGCGGAAGCCTCGGCTGCCATCGAACGGGCGGCTGCACGGGTTGATGCTGCGGAGCAGCGGGCGGCGCAGGCCACTCTGCGTCGTTCGGTCGGGGGTGGTGGTGTTGATGCCACTGCCCCCCCGGCGGCTGTCGTCGGTGCTACAGGCGGCGGGAATTATCGACCAGGTAATTCCCCCTCTGGCTACAACCCTCTTGGTGGTCCTGCTGGCGGTGCCCCCCGTGGCGCTCCCTCAACCAGCGATCCATTTCGCCCCGTAGAAGGTGGCGCTGCATCGACTGCCGCTCGTGCCGGTATTTCGACTGTGCGCTTTGAGCGTAAGGATCAAGTTGGTTCCAGTGAAACTGGGGCGCCTGCGGCTGGTACTCTCGAACAAATCGATACGCGTCGCACCATCCCAGTAAACGCTTATGCCCCCGGTCGTGTCTTGCTGGGTGCTAATGCGAGCACCGGGGTCAGCAATAGTGCTGATCCATTGCCTGTCCTTATTCGCCTTACAGGGCCCGCCATTAGCGTGGGTCGCGGCGGTCGTCGGGCATCAACAGAAGTCACCGGGTGCCTCCTAAATGGATCGGCACGCGCCGATCTGGCCAGTGAGCGTGTCTATGTTCGCGGTGCAAAAATGACCTGCCCAACAGGGGTCGCAAACAAAGTTATCACCGTTGATGTCGAGGCATTCATCACCAGTCGCGGCACGGGTGGGGTTCGTGGGACAGTGGTTTCGCGCGAAGGCGATGCTGCCCAACGAGCGTTGATTGCTGGAACCTTGCAAGGTCTTGGACAGGCCGTTGGCTCCGCAACCCAGCGTAGCCTCGTTTTGGGAGCTGATGGCACTGCAGGACAAGGCTCTTTGACCGCTGGCGAGGCCCTTGGCGGCGCTGCGGGTCAGGGTCTTTCTTCGGCCGCTGGTCAACTTTCCCAATACTGGATCCGTCGTGCTGAGCAGTATCAGCCGGTCATTGAGATGCCCGTCGGCTCGGATGTTGAAGTCGTATTTTTAGGCCCTGTCACCGTTCGGTGAGGTTCAGAAGAGGAGTGGGTCATGGAAAATCAGGAGAATGAAAACACAGATCGTGCAAATGTCGGTGTGGCTGAAAGTCAAAAGAGCAAGAGGTCGGCATCACATGGGATGGGCATGTTCCCGTTCACGATACACCAGTTCATTTACTACGGCTCTTTGACGGTTATCGGGTTTGCCAGTTTGGCCGTTGGTTTTTCTGTTGCGGTTGCAGGAGGGTCGGAAGCGAAAGTTCGTAGCGCCCTTCAGGAAGCCTTCCCTGCAGCTTCGGTGAAGAGCGTGCAATGTCGCAAGAGCCACAAAGGACTATGCGAAGTCGTCACCGATACAAACCGCGTTTTCTTTGTCGATACCAAAGCCCATTATGCCTTTTTAGGCGCGGCTGTGGAGCTCACCAGTGGGCGGGAGCTTGTCAATGAGCGGGTACAGGCTCTTGCGGCTTTGGATGGGGGTCTGCCGCGTTCTGGCGGGCTTCCGCCTGAAACCGCACCTGCGCCAGCGCCAGCGCCAGCCCAAGGTGCGCCTGCCGCACCACCTCAGGGCCCAACCAATGTTCGGGTGGATCTGCCAAAATCCAATGCGATTGTGATCAATCCAGGTGGCCGGCTGAAGCTTACGGCGTTCACCGATCTCAATTGCTCTTATTGCGCGCGTCTTCATGAGGAGATCCTGAAGGATCCAAATATCGAGCTTACCGAATACCCCATTCAGTTGCTTGATCCTTCCTCGGCCGAGAAAGCCAAATTGGTTCTTTGCGCTGAAGATAGACCAGCTGCAGCGCGCTCGATCATGAGCGGCGGCGAGGTTAGCGTGTCAAAGGATTGCGCGCCTTTTGCCCGCATGGTCGCCGAAAACACCGCATTCGCACATCGAGTCGGTATCCAAGGTACGCCCATGATCATGCGGGCGGACGGTACGGTCTTATCTGGCTTCCGGCCTGTCGATCAGTTGCGCGCATTTGCTTCAGGCGAGCCCCAAAAAGCTCAGCGCGTGGCGGGACCGCCAGCCAATCCGACTTCAGCTACCAATTAGGAGGCGTGTCATGGAGGTATCGAGCATTTCAAAAGTTATCATTGCCACAGGTTTGGTTGCTTTGTCGGGCTGTGCGATGCCGTTTGGTTCGCGTTCGACCGTTGAGCGGGACTGGTCTTGTCGGCCTAGTCCGACAGGGCCGTGCCGCTCGATGCAAACTATTGATGGTGAGATTTCAGCGGCCAATCCTGCCGAAGGCGGAAATGTGCCAGCTTCGACGGGCGGCTATGATCGACGTTCGTTCCAGCAGGCTATTGTTCCTGGGTCTACGCGTTCAGGCGAGCGTCTTTTGACGGTTCGCGTTGAAGGCTATGCGGATGCACGTGGCGTCTATCATGACCCAAGCACCATGCGCGTTGTTGTGACAGATCCTGAATGGGTAAAACCGGAGACCATCCGTCCTGCGGGTGAAGTCGCTGCCAAACTGGACGATGTGGCTACTCGCCCGCTCTCGGCCACTGGCACACGCGTGTCTCCAGGCGAGGTGCGCTTGCCCGCCGTCGACGGCACCACGGCTTCCCCTGAACCCCGACGCGTTTCTTGGTTTCAGCGCGTTTTTGGTGGAGGTAAAACCCATGACTGACGCGGCCCAAGGTACTTCTCCCACCCAACGAGCATCAGCGTCGGCTCTTTGGTGGATCGTCATGACCACAGAGTTTGGTCTTGGATTGATCGCTGTCTGGATTTGGTTGCTTGAGCCACCATTGCAGTTCTTTGGGGAGCTTGGAGCGCGCGATGTTGGCCAATGCATTGTGGGTTTGATGGTGGCCGTGTGGTGCTTCGGTAAAGTCGCCGTGCTGGCCGCGCAGCGTAGGGGGTGAGCATGGGTTTTCTCGATAGGTTTAGAACCAAGTCCAACCACCCTGAAGTGCCAGTAGAAGTCTTCGTCAAAGACGTTGATCGTGGCCAATTTATCAAAGCTCAAGTTGGCGGCGGGCCACTTGATGGCGTGTTGGGCATGATTGGAGCCCCCTTCGACACCGAAGCCCAAGAAGCGCGTGCGTCGGGTTCTGGCGATATTAGCTATTTGTCGGCCTTTCTTCCCTATTCGTCATGGCTCTCAGATGAGCGGTTGTTTGTCTGCGCGATGGGTGGTGAAGCAGGCGCTTTGGGCACGAAAGAGAGCGTTGGCTTTGTTCTCGATTGCCAGCCAATGACAGGTTGCTCGCCGGATCAGGCGCGCGTGTTTGAGCAATTTCTGGGTACTCAAGCTCCTGATGAGAGTGATGTTCAGATTATTTTGACCTCGCTGCCGAAGGTGGCTGGTGCGCTTACGCGTTGGCGCACTACCCGTGATGATGAGCGCTTCCCATTGCTGGGACGTATGGCTGAACGTCGGATCGAACTTCTAAATGATATTGCGCTTGGGTGTGGCGAGCGCGGCGGGGCTCTGTCGGTTCGTGATTATCGCATGGTGATCTGCTTGTCGGTCGCCGGTTCGACAGATCGCGCTAGCGTGTCGCGGTTGGCTGATTGTCAGCGCAGTCTTATCCAGTCGTTGCGTGACATGATGATCGTTGCTGAACCAATGGGCCCTGGGGACCTGATGGCCTTTGTTCGCGATGTGCTTGAGCCAGCGCGGGATAGCCGTCCCGCTCCCGTCGTTGACCCTGGTATGGTGTCTTTGCGACAGCTCGTCAGCAATCTTGATGTTCGCGTAAACGCTGAAAAAGAAGATCGGCTGCAGATTATCAATCGTCGTTCTGGTAATGCGCGCGTCGGCGCTTCGCGCAAGACGGACACAGAATGGTTTGACGAGACATGGGAGGCCCGTGTCCTTTTTGCCAAAAAATTTCCGCCATCGGCGTATCAAGGGAGCATGGGTCTGTTATTGGGCGATCCGCTCACTGCAGGGACGCCAATCGAGTTTCCATTTGTTACGTCTCTGTCTTTCCACATTCATGGCCGCGCAAAATCAACCACGAAGGCTGAAATGTCGGCGATGCGGGCAGCACAGGCCGCGGGTCCAGAGTGGACGCGGTCTTTCCGTGAAATTGGGGAAAAAGCTGATGACTGGACTTATGCCCGTGCGGCGGTAGCCGACGGGGCGCGTTTGGTAGACTTGATGTATTGCGTGACTGTCTTTGCCCCAGATGGTTTGGGTGAAAAGGCTGAGAACCAGATCCGTGGGATTTATGCCCAGAATAGCTGGGAGCTTCAGTCGACGGCTCCAGTTCATCAGAACGCTCTGTTCAATTG
The DNA here is from genome assembly GCF_003112735.1 of Candidatus Phycosocius bacilliformis. GTDB lineage: Bacteria > Pseudomonadota > Alphaproteobacteria > Caulobacterales > Aquidulcibacteraceae > Aquidulcibacter > Aquidulcibacter bacilliformis. The sequence continues at coordinate 40,627 of NZ_BFBR01000010.1, read as the reverse complement.
CATTCCTCTGACTTGGTCTACGGGTCTTCATACTGACATGAAGGCATTTGGCTTTTTGCGGACAATGACGACCATTCAGGCTGTTCATTTGGCTCCGATGCAGGCTGAGCGCGGACCTGTTGGGTCTCCTATTGTGATGGGAGTCCAGCGTCGGGGTGGTTTGGCTTATTTTGACCCATTTTCCAATCGTGGCGATGGCAACCACAATGTTGCGATTTGGGGGGCCTCAGGCTCGGGTAAATCCTTCTTCATGCAAGACCTCGTGAGCTCCTCTGTTGGTGCAGGGTTGCAGGTGACCGTGATTGATCAAGGTCGTTCGTTCCTTGGCATGACCGAAGCCTTGGGTGGCGAACAGGTAGAACTGAGCCCGGGTAAGGTTTTGAACCTTAACCCATTTGCTTGGTTCGTTGCCGAGGCTCGTCGCGATGGTGAATTTGAGACAGAAATGCGCTCTGCGACTGAGTTGATTATTCAACAAATGGCTTGGGGCAATGCGACACCGGAGCGGGATCGCTTGGGTTTGCTCAAAGAAGCAATTGGCGCTGTTTGGGTCGAGGATGGCGAAGACGGCAGTATCGAACGTGTAGCCGACTGGTTGCGGTCTCATGGTGGTGCGGACGGCACATTGCTTGTTCGCCAACTCGCCGCCTTTCACGGGCACGGCAACTATGCTCGGATTTTTAACGGCAAAGAAACACGCGAATTTCGCAATCCGCTGACCACTTTTGAGTTCGGGGAATTGAGCGGCCAGCCGGATTTGCGAGCTGTTGTCATGTTAGCGGTTCTTGCCGTCGTGCGGGCCCGTATGCGGGCAGGGGGTCGTGACCAAGCTAAGCTTTTGGTGATCGATGAAGGTTGGCAATTGCTGGGTGATGGTGCCGCGGCCGAATTCATTGAAATGATGGCCCGAACTGTTCGTAAAGAGAACGGGGCTTTGGTTGCGGCCACTCAAAGCATTGAAGACTTTTATCGCACAACCGCTGCCAGAGCCGCGTTTGAAAACTCAGACTGGAAGGTGATGTTGCGGCAATCGGCGGAGTCGATTGATGCCATGGTCGGTCAAAGCCGCTTGGCGCTTTCAGCTTATGAAAGCCTGCTGGTTAAGAGCCTGACCGTCCGAAAGGGACAATTTTCGGAATTCTACGTTCGTGGACCCAATCAGAAGACGTTAATGCGTCTGGTTGTCGACGATCTTTCAGCTGTTCTCTTCTCAACAGATCCTGACACATTTGTGTCAGTTCGCAGGCAAATCGAGCAGGGCAAGGGCTACCCTGAAGTTCTCGAAGAAATGGCGCGGCGGAAAGCTGATGAACGGCAGGCGACCCTCGGCGGTTCTGGAGTCGATGCCGATGCGGTCATGTTCGAATTGGGTAAGCGGCTTCGTTCTGGGGAAGACATTGTGCAAGCGCTTTCGCGTTTGGCCAGTGAGGTTTCCATCAACAAAAAGAGGCGTCGTCGTGGCTGAGGCTCAAATCATCACCGCAAATCTGGGAGCCGTTCGTCAGCTTGTCCTCAATGTCCTGGCGAGTTGCTCGTGGGCGTTTGTCACCGTGTGTCTTGGTTTCGGTTTCCCGGTTCTTCTTCTCCTGATCGTTGGAGAGTTTCGCATGATCGAGTCGTGTGCGGTCTTCTGGCGGCTTTTGGGCCGTGTCGTCGAGATCGAGGATGCTTCGGTCGTTTGGTGGGTTGTTGGTCTGAGTAGCGTGCTTTCTGGCGCGTTACGCTTTGGGGCGTTGGTTCAAATCTGGAGGAAGTCATAATGGATGATCAAAAAGTAACAGAAGCGCTTGCGGCTCCTGCACCGCAAGCTTCTCCGCAACCTGTTCATGTCTCCAAGAAGAAGTCTGTGCTTCTTTCAGACAGCAACCGGAATTTGCTCTTCGCCGCAGTTTTAGGACTTTCGGTATTGAGCAATGTGGGTCTTTGGGTCCGCTTGAACCAAAGCGTCGCGGGTGGCCAGATTTACACGGTCAGTGCCAATGATCTCACTCAGCAATTCATTGCTGAGATTGGTCGGTCGACTCTTGATCCCGAAGGTGTGCGGACAGCGACCCGCGTCTTCATGGAAGGTGCTCAGAAGGCCACAGAGGAAGTTGCAGGACCAAAAGGCATTGTACTTGTCAAAGAAGCGGTACTCACCGGTCCTGCTCACGACATAACTCCCCTTGTTCGAGAGAAAATGGTGGCCTCGGCTGCCAATGTAGCTGCGGCAGCGCGTGCAGCATCGCCTCAAACGCCCTCAGGCTCGCTTACAGGCCTTTTGCCGCCGTCAGCCTCAAATGCTGCCCCACCCCCTTCTACGGGTTCACAAACGCTTCCTGTGGCCGTTGCAGCACAAGGAAAGGTGGCACAATGACTACAATGAATGATCGCGTCCTACGGGGCATCTCTTGGTCACAAACAAGCACGCTGGGCCGTGTCTTGGTCATGACAGGCTTTTTGTTGGTCTTTGCGGCTATCGGGTTGTCGATATCACAACGTTGGGACGTTCGAATTAATTCAACCGAGTCCCTCAAGGGCGTCGTATTTGTGTTCGACAAGCAGGATCGACGTCCTGTGCGGGGGGAGTTGATCGAGTTTAATGCCCCTCCCAATCCCTATATTGCCAGTAAATATGTGCTGGGCAAACGAGTAGTTGGCATGCCTGGGGATGTGGTGGAATTTCGTGGGCGAGACGTTCTTATCAATGGCCAGTTTGTCCACACAGCCAAGAAAGTCTCTTTGCGTGGCGATCGTTTGGACCTCTTGCGGGACGGCAAAGCGTTCGTCATCGATAGTGGCTATTACTATGTGGCAGGCGAGCACAAAGATAGTTTTGACTCACGTTACAGCATATTTGGCCTAATTCCCCAGTCTGCTGTCATCGGCACAGGTCGGTCGGTGTTCTGATGCGGCCCGTACTCGCGCTTTGCTTAGTTGCCTTTACGTTATGCGCTAGTCCGGCGCTGGCGAAGGATCTTGGCATGCGTGGGGCGGTTTTCACGATTGAAGAGCCCGATCTTCTGGAAGTCTTGGCCGCCAAGCTTGGCAATATGGTCAATAGTGGAGAATGGGATCAGATTGCCCAAGAATCCATTGAAGGTGCGAAGCGTCGCATGATGCGGCCGGAGCCTGTTTCAGGGCTTCGTCGAGCCACCAAGACAGTTTCCCGTTCGTTCGATCCCTCAATCACTGTAGATCGCGACTTAGCCGATCATAGAGGTGTTGTGTTCGCGCGAGCTGGCACGCGGGTCAATCCACTAGAGATGATTGGTTTGCGTGAGCCGCTCTTCTTTGTGGACGGCGATGACTCGTCTCAAGTTCGTTGGGTTTTGGCTGAACAAGCTAAGCGTTCTGGCAAGATTATTTTGGTCAATGGATCTCCGGTTGAGTTTATGCGCGCGCATAAAAAGCGGGCTTTCTTTGATCAAGGGGGCGTTATGACACGCCGGTTTGATTTGAAGGCTGTACCGAGTGTCATTGAGCAAGATGAGTTCCGTCTCCGTATCACGGAGGTTGGGCCATGATTCGCAGGTGGGTAGCGGCTTTGTTAGGCGTCTTCGCGTTGGTCAGTGCCTCTGCGGCTTTTGGAGAAGAGCCATTGCCGAACACGTCAAAAACGTGCCGTGGCCGCTGGATTAATCCAATTAAGGATGTTTGTTGGAATTGCATGTTGCCGATTCGAGTTGGCGGGGTCGCTATCTGGAAAGGCAAAGTACCTGATCCCGGCGGAGCGCCTTCTGGGCCGTTATGCGCTTGCGCGACACCTTTTCCCCGCATCGGAATTCCGATTTCGTATTGGGATCCCCATCGTGTTGCTGACGTTACCGCAGAAGCTTGGTGTTTCCCAAATTTGGGAGGTTTCAAAATGGATGTCGGTATCGGGGCACAAGACGGAGAGGCAACTTCGGCACCTGTTGAGGGTGGCGCAAGTGGTGCGGGCATGCAGCATGTTCATTACTATAGCTATCCACTCCTTATTTGGATGCAGCTATTAGGAGATACCTTGTGCTTAGATGGCTCAAGCTTTGATTTGTTGTATATCACTGAGATCGATCCGCTCTACAATGATGACGAGTTAGCCTCGCTGATCAATCCTGAGGCGGCGTTATTCGCCAATCCGATAGCCGATGCGGCCTGTGTTGCTGATTGTGTCGCTGCGACCACGCGCTACCCGATCAAGAGCTTGTTTTGGTGTGCTGGTTGTCAAGGCAGCATGTATCCGATGTCGGGTCGCAGTTCGAACACGACACAGGTTTCAAACTCTTTCCATGTCTTGGAAAAGTTTATGTACAAGCTGCATCGCCAGCTGATGACTTGGGGCACAGTGGGGAGCAAGGCGCTGTGCAAGCCTTATCTGATGCCGGTCATGGATCGCACCATGTACCGTTTCCAGATGACGCAGCCAAATCCTCATGTCGGTAGGACGTCGCCCGCCATTGGCGCTGGGTCTGGCGAGCCTGGGCTTGGTGCTTTGATTTGTCCAAGGATCGGCGGCTCTACCATGATGTGGGATAGTAATCGGATCACGCCCTATGTCGGTGAAGACATTGGCTATCTGATTTGGCGTCGCCGCGATTGTTGCGCTTTGTAAGGGGGTGACAATATGCGGTTGTTTCGGTTAGGTATTTTATCTGGTCTTTTGGGGCTTGTCGCCTTTGGAGCGGTTGCGGTTGCCCAAGAGGGTGGTCCAACGTTTTCCGATGTTGAGGCTGCATGGAATCGTTTGGTTCAAGAACGGCAAGCTGTTGCCTCTGGTATGGCTGCTAATCTCGACGCCGTATCTCAAAATGCCGACCGGCTTCGCGAAGATCTAGCTGCTGAGGGTTTCGGTAATCCTCCAGAACTACCTGCTGATATTCTCGATGGAACAGGACTAGAGGATTCCTATCGAGCCTTGATGGATGGTGAGCGTCACCGCGACGGCCGTGTCTATGTTCTAGTATCCCTGTCCATGCCCGATGCCGCTTTGAAGCAATTGGTTGATGATGCGCATCGATCGATGGCCGTTCCAGTGATGCGGGGCTTTGATCCAGGCAAATATGGTGAGTTTTCAAGGAGGCTACAAAAGGCTGGTTTGGCGGAGGGTGGCATCATTATTGATCCGAACGTCTTTAAGGCCTTTGGCGTTGAGGCCGTTCCAACCTTCATAGCCAGTTCTCAAGGTGTTGTTCCCTGTCGAGATCTTGGGTGCACACCAGTAGCTCCGCCTCACGATAAGCTGTCCGGCAATATAACCATGCAGGCCGCATTGGAAATTTTGGCAAGAGAGGGGCGTGATGCGCCAGGAATTGCTAATCAAGCCCTGCGCCAACTTGGTTGGTCACGAGACCTTGAGCGTCGTGGCGAGACGAAGGCGACCGGTCCGCCGGCAGATGATGAGCCATGAGGTATGTGGGAGGCCTCCTAGGCGTTCGTAGGTTGCGTGCTTGTTTTTTGGCGCTGGGCTTTGTCGGGGTCATGAGCACGGCTGCTATGGCGCAAAGCGCCACGGCCGATCTGGGCAATCAGATGCGCGCTCAGGCTGCAGAAGACGTAGCAAATGTTCGTCAGAAAGGTCTGTTAAGCGCCCCCACAACACCAAGCTCTGGGGGGGAGATTCCTGTGGCTGTGGTCCAGCCAGCCGATGTGTCTGACTTGGTTGGGCGCGGGGCTAACAATGGGGCCACGCTCTCAGAACCCGGCGTGGCGACAGATCCCAACGGAATACAGGCTGTTGGCGCATTTTCTGATTTAGTTGCAAGACCTCAGCCGGATGCGGCTTCCATTCGTGATCTGACCCAAGGCGCTCAAGACGTTACGCGTAATCCAGAAAATTACGCTGCAGGGGTTATGACCGATCAGCCAGCTGAATGTCGCACGGAGACACGAGAGGTTTCTCGTCAAGAAGCTTATCAATACACATGTAGTGCCGAGGCCAATGGTAGTGGTGCGACCGAAGCGGAATGCGAATTGCCGCTGCGACATGTGATTGGGGTTACCAATCAATATATGTGCGTTCGCGAGTACAACCGCTATCCAACTGGCGCGGCAGATTGCGAGCGCTGGGTCGCTTATGTCGACGCCTATCCTGATTTGGTTACGGCGTTCTCGCGGTGCACCCGTCGTCAGTATGGTAACCTTTGTTCGAGCAAATGTGACTTCGGACGGGCCCATTTTGGTGCTTGGGGCAGTCGTGAGGGCCGCACAGTCCCTGAAGGTCGTTGGGTTGATGGGCCTGCTTGTCAATATCTGCAGGCTGATCAGCCCAATTGTCGGATGGTCAATCAGATTTGCGCGTCAACGCTGCAGCCATTCGACTATCAGTGCGAAGTGGGCTTGTTGGCCTTTCCGGCCGATGATCAGACTTGCACGCGTCGATTGGTTCATAAAGTCGATGCTGACTTCAATTATAGCTGTGAGCGTAGTAGGTCATCGGGATCTGCCTCATGGACGCTCTCCCCAGTTTGCGCTTCTGCTTTAGAGGCACAATATGGTTGTGTGGCTGGTGTTCAGGAATGCCTTGAACGGGAATCCTTGTTTCAAAGCAGGGTTTGTCGGACGGGTAATTCCGTCTCCGTTGACAACCCTGTGTGCTACCGCGTTCGCACGGATCTGGTGGATCAAGATGTTGCTTATACAGTGCGGTCGAATTGGAGTGTGCCCACCCAAAGATGGGTCACGACGCCGGGTTGGGATGCGGTTGTAGGGGCAGGTTGTCCTAAAATCAGTGAGTGGATGGGCGAGCCTTCCACTTATACCCAAGATTGGGTTTGCCGCACTGGAAGTTCTGTTGGGGTTGAAAACTCAGTTTGCCATCGCATTCGTACCGACGTCGTCGATCAGGATGTCGCTTATACCGTAAGGTCCAATTGGAATGTCGGTAGTCAAACTTGGGTTAACACGCCTGGCTGGAATGCGGTTGTGGGCGCTGGGTGTACCAAGCTGAGCGAGTGGAATGGCGAACCGTCGGGTTATACCCAAGACTGGGTTTGTCGTGCTGGCTTTGACCGTAGCGTAGCGAGCCAAACGTGTGAGACCCCCCGTCAGGTCGTTGTCGATCTCGATTATCGCTATTTGGGTTTGAGACAGTGGAATGGATCTAGTCATGCTGAAGACGCTTCCCATGCCGCGTATCGTGGTGCCGGCTGCACACGCGAAAACGAGACGTGTGTGGAGACCTCAACTGGCCCTTCGCTCCAATATAGCTGTTCTACCGGCTATCGGATGGTTCAGACCACGAGCAATCAGAGCTGCTCGGTCCCGTTAAATGTAAATACGGCGACTTTTTATGATTACAAATGTACGGGCCGCAGAGTCTTCAATCGGGTCGATAATGTCTGGGAAACTGCAGATTGCACGGGCATGGTGGGAAATGGTCAATGCATTCGTACTTCCGGTACGGGTCCGTCTTATTTGGGTGGTGAGTATCGGTGTCCCCAACCATTCCAGTCCTTTTGGGTTGATAATGGTGATTTCCCTCCGACCATTGTTGATCAAGGCTCTGTCGTCCTCGAAACGAGCTCCAATCAAGATACCTCAGCCTGTGCCTCGTTGAGCTCGTGCACGGCGACGGGTGAGGTTTGCGTTGAGGGTCCTGAGACGCGCAATATAAATGGGGCCTCGGTTTACAAGGATTGTTGGCGCTGGTCGCGGTCTTACTCATGTGTCAGCCAAACGCGCGAAGATGCTCCTGGGTGTGTTCCTCCAGCTGGTGCGACGGTAGCTCCGGGCTATCCAACTTGTGGCTGGTCAGATTCTGCTGGTACATGCCAATGGTTTAATTACGTCTATAATTATTTTGGCGCGGATCCTGCAGGAGGCTGTAAGACCTATCTGTCTGAGTGGCGCTGTCCAAACCCTGTGTCGGGCGTTCCCGCGACTGTTTGGGGTCGATCCAATCCTGATTACATTTGGCGGACTGAAGTCAGCGATACGTGGGACAATAGTGCGTGTTCGACGTTGGCTTCTACTTGTACACAAAGCGGTCAGATCTGCATTGAGGGGGCGGAGACTCGTACCATTAATGGATTGGCGGTTTACAAGGATTGCTGGCGGTATCGTCGCACATACTCGTGTGAGACCCGGACCGCGGTCAATGAATGCAAAGTAGTCTCGACTGGTGCGATAGGGCCCTTGCCGGCCGGTTGTACCGTGACTGGCACTTCGTGCCTTGTCACCGATGCTGCAGGTGTCTGTATTCAGACTCAGACCAATTATCGTTGTCCGGCCAATAGTGGATCTGGCGGCAGCGATGTTCGCTTTGCTAAATTCCAGTGCGATAATCCGGTTCCAGCTGCTGAACCTCCGGCCAGCGATGCTCGAGAGATTATTTACAAGCACCTCTCAACCGGCTGGGACACTTCAAGCTGCAATGCTGTATCCAATGATGGTGCTTGTTCGATGACAGGTGAGACCTGCATCGAGGGGGCGGGTAGTCGGGTCATCAATGGTCTCTCGATCTATTCAGATTGTTGGAAATATGAGCGAAACTATCGGTGCGAGCGCCTCACACCGCTGAATGAGTGCAAGGTCGTCTCCACAGGGGCAACGGGCCCACTGCCGACCGGATGCACGGTTACAGGGTCAAGATGTTTGATACCTGGTCAATCTGGGTCTTGTATCCAGACTGAGACCCAATATCGCTGTCCTGCAAGCAGTGGTTCTGGTGGGAGCGACATTCGTTTTGCCAAATTCCAGTGCGACAATCCAGTTGCCGCGGCCGAGCCTCCTGCGAGCGATTCACGCGAGATTATTTATAAGCATCTCTCTACAAGTTGGGATTCCTCTTCATGTAACGCGCCAGCCAATGATAGCGCGTGTTCTTTGACTGGCGAAACATGCATCGAGGGTGCTGGTAATCGCGTTATCAATGGTCTTTCAATCTATTCTGAGTGTTGGAAGTACCAGCGCGATTATCGCTGCGAGCGCTTAACAGCTGTCAATGAGTGTCCTCCTGCAGGGGGGGTAGGTTGCGTGGAGCAGTCTCAACGCTGCGTCCAAACACTTGCTTCTGGCGTCTGTGCGCTATGGGAGAAGACCTATCGCTGCGATGCAGGGCAGGGCCAGTGTATCCGTGATCGGACCGACTATTTCTGTGAACGGCGCCTACCTGTCGGGACGCCAACATCAGTCCCCATCAGCGTTGTTTCTTCAGTTTGGGACGAGGGATCCTGTGGCGGGGTAGATCAATCGTCTTGCACGCAAGCTTCTTCCACTTGTGATCAGACGTCGTCGACGGTTGTGCATGGTGTATGGCAGGATGATGCGGAAGGATTGATTACTTCTGTACCGATCACTGCGGGCTGTCAGACAGAAACGCGGTCATTTACCTGCGTTCGCCGTGATGCCTATGATGATTGCAAGCTTCCTGGCACCTATTGCCAACAAACAAGTCAGACCTGTGTTGACCGCGATACTAATGGCTCCTGCCGGCGATATCGGGTTTCTTATCGGTGCACGCCGCCATCGGGGACATGCGTGCGCGATGAGCAGACGTGGTGGTGCGAGGTTCCAACCAATCCGGCCGCTGGTCCGCCAACCCTTGTCAAATATGTAAAGGCTCGGATTTGGGACGATGCGGCATGTGTGGCCATGTTGCCGACGCTCGAGGGACATACATGTTCGGCATTCGTCGACACATGTTCTGAGACATCGCCGGCTACGCGCACGGTTGATGGACTTTCTGTTACCGAAGCCTGTTGGAAGCGGCGTCGGGTGTATTCCTGTCAGCGGTCGGGTCAGGGCAGTGATTGCACGGTTCCGGAAGCCTGCACCCTGAACCGGCAGGAATGCATTCGGGATGTGGGAGAATCCTCTACAGCTCCGTGCCGGACGTGGAATTACGTTTATGATTGCCAGCGGACCATAACGGAAGACAAGCAGGTTGAGATTTGTTCCAATCAGCGCTTCTGCATCGAGGGCGCGTGTTTTGAACACAGTCGGGATGAAAGTTCAGACTTTGGCGTCGCTGCTGCAGCGGCTGGCACGATGGCAGAGATCCGCAATGAGGTGGAGAAGGTCGTAGATCCTACGACCATTCAGATTTTCAAGGGCGAGGCCCGCCGCTGTGCCAAAAGTGGCTGGGGTCTTGTTAATTGTTGCCCCCAAGATGGTGGAAATTTGAGCGGTAGCTTAAGCGTCTTGTGCTCCCCTGACGAGCGCAAGCTTGCTGAGGAAGTGAAGGCCGGTAAGACCCATTTCATCGGCGCCTATTGTGACAGGCGCATTTTGGGTTCCTGCGTAACGCGTCGTCATCGTTACTGTTCCTTCGGCTCAAAACTTGGGCGAATTATTCATGAGCAGGGCCGCCCTCAACTGCCGTTGAGCTGGGGCGACGCGAGCAATCCGACTTGTCGTGGCTTTAGCCCAGCGGAATTCGAGCGCCTCGATTTTGATACCATGAACCTTGATGAGTTCATGCAGGATGTCATGGCGCGCGCGGTCGTGGCCGATCCTACAGGCGTCCTTCAGAACATGCGGAACACGGCGACCTTATTCGGAGCAGGCGGCAATAATAGCGGTCAAGATGGTCGCGGGTACGATCAAGGCACTGATCCCGGCGGCTCAATGAATCCACCAGATACGGCTCCGCCTACGCAAGGTGAAGTCGGTCCCATTTCACCAGGAGGGTAAAGACATGGTTTTGCGTCGAATTCTTACTTTGGGGATTGCTGCTTCAACCGCAGCTTCTCCTATGGCCATGGCCCAGAAGGCTATGATTACAGAGCCGACAATGTCGACGGCTCCTTTGATGACGGATAACCGGGCTGATGGAACTGGCCGTGAGTATTGCCAGCGTCAGTTGGGCCATTGGTTCTATTGCAGCACGCGCCGACCCCAAGCGGCAAAGCAACCTCCATCACCGCCCGCTGCATCGCCTTCTGAACCCTCAAAGACGGAGTACGAAGAGAAGGTTATTGAGTTTAATCGCCGCTATGAGGCGCTGCGGGCTAAGATCGCCATTGATCCAACAGAAGAAGATGTCGTCGAGCTGATGCGAATGCACGCATGGATTGTTGAGCGCGGTGCACTTGCTTCTGATCTGATGCAGCGGGCTTTATGGACCAATCCCGATCTGGATTACACTTTGCGGGTTCCCCTCAATGATCAAGGCGGCACGGCCGCTTTCCGGCAGGCACAATTCTCAGAGCGCCGCGACCACATGTCCGTCGTGCGTGAGCGATATGGGGTTTTCTTTTTCTACATGAGCACTTGCCCGCATTGCCATCGGATGGCTCCGATTTTGAAGCGTTGGGCTGAGGAATACGGGATCGAGGTTCGCGCTGTATCCATGGATGGCGGGCCAATGCCAGGTTTCCCTGATGCGCGGGCCGATAATGGCCTTTTCGAGCGATTTGGCCTCGCGGGCCGGCCTGTTCCAGCATTGATCTTGTACGACACCAAGTCGCGCAAAGTGCAGCCCATTTCGTTTGGGTCGATTCCACAGGATGAGCTTGAACGTCGCATTTTTACCCTGACGGCCACCCAGCCAGGTCAGAACTATTAGGTTTCAAGAGGAGGGTTCTGACATGAAAAAGCATAAGAAGCTTCGTTCGATTTTGATGGGTACAGGTTTGTCTATGTTGATGGCAGGCTCCGCAGTCGCAGGCGTCGGCGCAGACATGGATTCGGTCTTTAACGCCACAACCGTTGCCACACCGACAGGAGTTTATGAGACACAAGCTGGCGGCGCGCTGATTGGTGGCTCCGTTGCTTACAGATCTCAACGTGCAGGGCTTCAGCCAGCTAACATTAGTCTTCCAAGAGCGTCAGGCGGGTGTGGTGGAATTGATGCGTGGGCTGGTGGCTTCAGCTGGCTTTCGGGTGAGCAATTGACCCAGTTTAGTCGCGGCATCATTCAGGCTGCCCCCGGCATCTTATTCGATCTTGCCGTAAGTAAGCTCTCCGAGCAGCTCAAAGATACCTTCACCAAGTTTCGGGACATGGCGCAACGTATCAATGAGTTTCAGATGGATAGTTGTGAGACCGCCCAATATGCCATCGGTACGATTGGCTCCAAAATGGGTATGGAGCGCGACACAGTCTGTAAGTTGGTTGGCACGAATACGGGTCGTTGGGCCAGTCAACTGACGGGGCGCAACGCTTGTACAAATGACACGACGGCCAGTGCTACGGCGAATGATGCAGCGGGCCGGACAGATCGGGGGCCTATCGGTGCTTTCAACGTCAACCCTGTGTGGATGGAGTTGAAGAAACTGAATTCGAGTATCATCGACGACAATCAGCGATATTTTCTGATGGCCATCAGCGGAACCAGATTTCAAGTAGGCCCGACCGATTCGTCTGCGGGAGACCCAATACTTATCAATAGAGCGCCCTTGGCCCTAACCGACGCCATGCTTGGTGCTTTTATGAATGGCGGCAATGTAACCATTTATCGTTGCGATGAAACGTCGAAGTGTCTTTCACCTTCTGCTGGAACTTGGACCATTGCTGCGGATAAAGGTTTTGAACGACGGGTATCTGATCTGTTGGTCGGGATGGTGAATGACTACGATTCACGTACTGCGTTGTCGGTCCCAGAGATTGCTTTTGTTGAGACTACTCGGTTACCGGTTTGGCGCATTATTCAGATCTGCGTGGACACTGCAGGTGTTGCGGCTTGTCGGGGTGAAGTCAGGCGATTTGCAAAGCCCATTGCTGCAGAGATGACGCGTCGGTTCGTTTTAGAGCAAGGGGAGATTGCTTATCGCGCCGCAATGTCTTCCCCGAACATAACCCCAGAAGATCTGGCCTCGCTTCAGGACAATTTGGAATCCACACGTCAGGTGTTGGAGCAATTCGTGACCCGTGCCGAATTTGAGACCGGTGACATGAACGTTGTCGTCGAGCGTTGGCGCACGGCCCAAGCTGAATTGATGCTTGGTGCCAGTGGTCGCTTCGGTATGGCTGTGCGCTGGTCGCGCGCCATTAACTAGATCGGAGATACCCCATGAACTTTGATATTTTTGTTGTCGGCGGCATCGACATTTACAAGATGGTTTTCGACGCAATCGTCGGGATCATGGGTTCCGGTATGGTTGGCTCCGCGGCGCGCATTTTCGCGCTCGTGGGCCTGTTGATGGTGATGTTTGAGGTCGCCTTCAAAGGCAAGGCACAGAATTTTCTGCGTTACGCAATCACCATTTCATTGATCAGTGGCGTTATTATGGTTCCGAAAGCGACCGTTGTGATACAAGACAGGCTTGCCCCCATGTCGCCGCGTACTGTAGCCAATGTTCCATTGGTCGTTGCGTTTGCTGCTTCGGTAACTAGCCGGGTTGGTGATCGTGCTCTGACGGTCTTTGAGCAGTGGTTCGCCACACCATCAGCTCAATCTTATGCTAATGGCGGCGTTGTCTTTGGCGCGCGTTTATTAGGGGATTATATCCAAGCAAGCCCGCCTGCACGTGGCCAAGCGCTTGCGATGGCGGTGTTTTACCGTGATTGTGTCATTCCCGAATTGGGCCCAAATGGCTCGCTCACCACACAAGAGGTCTCATCTTCCACTGACCTTCTGCAGACGGTTACCGCAGCCGGCAAGCTTAATCCTGGCCGTATGTACATCCCATTGACTGATGATGGCGCTCCCATGACCGCCGTCTCCTGCACTGATACGACCCAAATCACCCGTTTGGGGACGATTGAGGCTAACTTGTCGACTCAAATGCTTCAGCAGGTTGCTCTCGAGAATACGCCAGGGTTGATGGAGTTGAATACTTCGAGCATTACGGCTGAACTACCATTGGCAACGGGGCGGGCTCAGGCGGCTTTGGGCGATATTGCCAATCGAATTACGCGAGGGTCTGCTACAACAAGCGCCGAGATTGGACGTTTGATCGTTTCGCGGAACGCCTTGCGTGATGCGGTTCTAAACGGCGGTAATGGCATTACACCAGGTAACATGGTTCAACTCACAGGCGATTATCAGGCCGAAAGCCAAACGGCATCGATGTTTGCGGCTTCGGCCCATCAGGCGCAGAAGTATATTCCGATGCTGAAAATCGTTATGGAATGTCTCTTTTTCGCTCTTTTTCCAATCATGATTCCAATCTTTTTCTTGCCTGGAATTGGGGGGCAGGTGCTGAAGAGTTACCTCGGCGGGTTTCTTTATTTCCAGCTTTGGGGACCGCTACTCGTTGTTTTGAATGCGATTTTTGTCTATTGGGCTGATGTCCAAGGGGCAGGGGCTGTCTGGACGGGTGGGACCGCTCTCGGCCTTCAGGTTATGACTTTAAGTGGGCTTTCGCGCCATTATGCCGATATCGCAATGATTGCCGGCAATATGATGATGCTGATCCCATTCCTGGCCCAAGGGATCTTGTCCGGTGCCAAGGGAGTGATGTCGCAGGGAGAGGCGATGTTAGCAGGTGCGCGTCAAGGCGCGACGAGCGCTGCCAATGCCGTCTCAACGGGTAATTATTCCTTCGGCAATGTCACTGTTCAACAGCAGAACGATGCTCCCATGACCACTACAGGATCGGCCCGTACCATGCAGATCAACCCTGATGGTACAGGTTGGATGGTCGCTTCAAATGGCGATAGGGCCTTTCAAGTCGGCGCTATGCGTGTTGACAGTATAGGCAAGGGGCTTGTCAACGTTGGGTTTGATCGAGCTGTCTCTGAATCTAGGGCTAGAGAGCAGAATGCGAGTTCTGATCTGAATGCATCGCTAAGTCGCGCGATAAACGGCGGTACTGGGCTGTCCACCAGCTTGAATGAATTCATAGTCAACACTCAAGATCAGGCTCGTGGCCTAACAAGAAGCGATAGCGAGCAGAGTTCCGTTTCTATTCGGGAGGGTAGAAGTGTCGCGAATTCTGACAGTAAGAGCAGCGGATTCAGCAATTCGAACAGCAACGGTGTCGAAGTATCCCAGTCTGGTTCGAGCTCGGATAGCGCCCAAGCCCAAATTGATGTCCGCGGCCAAGGTTCAGCTGGCATAGGAGATAGCAAAGGGGGAACCGGAGCAAATGTCGCTATTGGAGCTGGTGCAAGTCGGTCAACTGGCAATGAATCTCGATTTGGCGTTCAAGCCTCGACGAGGTCTGATCAAACCGCGAGCGGGGAGTCGCGGACTGGAACAACAGTCACCGGTACTTCTGAGCGGAGCGAAGGCTACGAGCAGGTGTCATCTTCGGTTCGCAATATGTCCTATGAGCAGCGTGAAGCGCTCGGACGGCGTTGGCAGCAAGATGCTTCTCAGGAGGTTCGTGATGCGGGTTCAGCGGTATTGGCTTATAATGAAGCGCGCCGTGAGTCTGAAAGTGCACAGGCTATGTGGAGTGAATCTCGCCGGGAAGGTTCAACGGCTTCCGTAGATGTGACTGCAGGGGCGAGCAACTTGATCCGTTCGGATTTTTCAAAGTCGAATAGTGAAATGGCCGCGCAGTATGGTTCTTACGAGAATTTTGAGCGTTCCTTGAGAGGTGGAGATGCCCGTGCGGCTAACATATTCACCGAGGCAGTTTCTCAGATCGCGCAAGGCCGGCCTGACGGGTTTGACGTTCCTGATGAAGCGCCAAGGCAAAGGATGCTTGGTGGCGAGGTGAACCCTGAGGCCACGTTTGCGGCCGGAGCCTCGGCGGCTTTGGTACAAGGACGTGGCGGCGACGCAATGGATGTTGCTGGTATTGGCCAATCCTCACGTGTAGAGGGACGCGCTCGCGAACGCGAAGCTTGGAACGAAGGTGACAGGAACGGCCTCACCAATTTCGGCTTTAGAGATTCAGGGGTATCTAGGGCTAATAGTTTTATCACACCCGATGACGGCAATTCGCCTGTGCCCCCGCCCCCGCGTGACGGGCTAACTCGCGTCGGGACGCAAGGAGAACCTGATGGGTCAAGAAGTGGGGTATGGCAGGATGCCGAAGGCAATCGCTACAATGATCAAGGTGCTGAGATCGTAGTCGTCTCAGGGTCTTTGCCCAACAGCCGCTTCAATATCTTCGAAGGGGAGGGCAACGCATCAAGCGGGCTGAAACCTGTGCCCGACGCGATGCCAAAGGAAATGAAGGAGTTTGTGTCCTTGAGTAATTTTGCCGTTGGCCCGTCATTCTCCGGTAATCTTGGAGCTGGATCTGTTGCCGGCTCAGATGGTCGTGCGGGGATGCCTGGCACAGTTAATCTTGCGCAGGTTGTTGATAGGGCAGTTGGTAATGCCAATGCCGCTGAGGGCGTTGCCGGTCCTTATGCGGTCGGAACGGAGCAATACGAGGCTCAACAACGTAATCAAAATAATGCTGACGGCGCTATATCGTCAATTGGGGGACATCCGGCAGAAGCTCTTGTAGGTCGCGGTAAGGGTGCCTACGATGGCGTGATGGGGCGGAGTGTTCGTATCATTGATGATGCCAAGGAGGCAGTCTTTGGAGATGGGAATAAGAAATAGCAAGCCGTAAGTCAGCCTATGACGTTATCACGACTTGCCATTATGTTTGATTGATCTTGGTGAAAATCAATTCCCAAATTAGGTCCAAGTTGTTCTGTACATGCCGGAATCTGGCCCTAGGGAGTAATCTGGAGCTCTCGTCATCACTTGCATGTGCAATGCGTGTGCTGAGAGTTGATTGTGTTCGAACGCGGATAATGGCGGACCTATTTGTGGGTTCGCCACATATTCGTGCCCACTCAACCCCATCATCTGAATGTTAGAATATTGGTTATATCCGTAGGCACGCCAACCCAACTGCTTTCCCAACAAATAGACCCAGTATGGAGGCACAGCCAGAATCACTAATATCAGATTGTCTATTCCCGGCATTGAACTTTCAAAATGGCGGCCAATCTCCGCAATTCCGACTGCAACAACTGGCGCAGTCAGCGCCTTCAACAAAGTATGACTGAGCTTTGGTGCCGTGACTCCAGTTTGGTCTTCGCGTTTGACTGGTGTTGATGTGTCCGTTGTCGTGTGAATTTGGACCAAAGTGGCTGCTTTCGCCGCTTTAGTTGTTGTAAGATGCCAGATTATCAACGACATCCAGAACACTGGGACCAATATGATTGCTAAGCCGGTAGCAGGAAAATCAATTGACCCGCTGTCAATCGCCGCACAACCAAACGGGATGAGGCCAATAAGGAAGCCTTTGATAAGAGTGTGCGAGAGTTTTGGCGTCTTGACCATCATGTAAGATTAAACGAGCTCGCGGAACAAATCAAGAATTTCTTGAGTTACTACCCTTTCATCAATTGCGATGCGGAAATTCGTGATTTATGTGACAAAGTTATAGACCCTTAGCTGTTCCTTGCTAGGAAATTGCACGTAAATTTGAATACAAAAAAGTTGGGGTTATTTTCAACAATAAAATGTTTCGATAGCTGTACAGGGTTTTACATCATCTTAACTTTTAGCTTAATGAGTGATTCAGCAATTTGGCTTGATTTTAAGGTACCGGATTTGTTCTCTACCTCTTTGAAAAGTAGGGCCTTCCCCAAATCGATTTTTTCTGGCGTCTGGTAATTGGATGTGCTTTGATTTGGTAGAGATACGTTCGGACAGTCATGAATCATTCTAGCCTTTCGAAGCAATTCGTGGAGTTCTGCCGAAGACCTTGTCTTTTAGCTGTCCGCGGCGGCCGCGATCTCATCAACACGAGCCAGCCGTTCCGTCGGTGCAACTTTTAAGTCAGCTTTACTTATCTGGCTCCGGCTGACACTGCGCTGGCCTTTAAACGCGGCGGGCAAAGGTCGCCTAGCATAGTGTTCGGGCCCGTTAAACACGACCATACCGTTCCCTTGTTCAAGGTCCAAATCGAAGAAAAGAAGGTGGTCTGCGCGCTTGTCGGTACAACGGAAAGCCGGTCCTCGGCCGGTCCCGGTAGCCTTCACTTGGACTGTCCGCCCATCAGGGGCTTTGCCGTCTATGCCCTCGGTGGATTTCGTTTCCACCAGCTGTACTCCGAATAATTCTACCGCTAGGGCCTCGCCGATGTCACCCACCAGATTTCCATCAAGTGTGAAGGCCAGTTCCACTTTGTTGCCTTGCCGGGCAAGGACTTCGCCATAATGAGTGCGGACTGCATTGCGGGCGATGACCAGAGCTGCGATGACCTTTGGCAGCTTGAAAGTCCGGCCGTTGTCCACACTCACCCCAGTACTGCCGCGTCGGGTTGGCCGGCCATCAACGCGTTTATCCAAGACAGGGCTAGGTCGCGGCTGCGGTACTTGCCGGCATAGGCCGCGCGCTCCTGGCGTTCCACGATATTGAAGGTAGAGTAGATGTACCGAATATCTTCGCGGCTGGTTTCTGGATTGTTGGGATCGAACACCCCGTAGAGGATGAAATAAAGCGCATCGAGCTTGGCGCGCAGCGTAAGGCGGCGTTCCTCGTTCCAAACAAATGGGGCGCGCACTTCCCCACTAGTTTCCAAATGACCCATGTCGCGTGCGAAAGGCGCCATATCATGCGAAGTATAAGTAAGCTCCAATACCGCTTCGCGCACTATGTCTGCGGCGGTCTTGGAACCGAACTGGCGGGCGTATGCGGCGCACGGAATGACGGGGAGTTGCTCAACGATGTACCAACTGAAGTGGTTGGTTTGAACTTTCTGTCGGCCTAAATAATCGAAGCAGATGGAATTAAGGTTGGCAACAATGAAACTCGCTTCCGAGATATAAATTGAACGGTCATGACCTGTTGCTGGGAGTAGCACAGGTAGCGCATGAACTGCCCCACAAGCTGGTAGGATAGAAGCGATCATTGTTCTGATGTTTGTGGTTGCTGTTGTATCTTTGTACGCGATTATCCAATCCAACCGGGCTTCCGCCGGAATTGCCGATCCAACAACAAAAGCCCGTGGGACCGGATAACGGTTCGGGTCTGCGTGTTCTTCTTGGCCGATCGCAACAGGTTGCGCTGCCCTTCGCCTGTTTTCGGGATTTAATACAATGTCGGCGGCTCTATGATCGAACGCCTGGACCATTTTACCCTCATAAAGTGGGAAAGCGATCTCATCGCCTTTCTTCCAACGATTGTCGGCAACAGGATACCATCCGTTTTGCATTAGCCATTCCGCTGTCTTGAATGATTTAGAATCGTTTGATTGGTTGAGCATCTGGCTGAATGTGACTTTCCATGCCGGTTCTGAGCCTAATGGCTGCATGACCTGCAGTCGCGAGTATATCTCCGATGTGATCGCTGCATCACGTTTATCGCGGAAGATGATGGCCGTTCCGGTGCCTGGATTGAAACGATCGAACAGTGCGGCTTGGAGCGGGATAACCCGTTTCGCGATGTCATCGGCGTTTGTTGAGGGGAGGAAAAATCCGGCCTTTATGTGATCAAACTTTCGGTCCTTGCCGCCTAAAATGGTTACTGCGAGCTTAAACCGACCATCCACGTCTGCGAAAAATCGTCCACCTTCTGGTCTTCGGTTTTCGAAATCCCAGAAAACGCGGATTCTATCGTCGGGGGCTACCGATTTGACAAACTCTGAAGCTACTTTGTCTGAGATGATCCCGCTCGGAACAAGGAAGCCAACAAAACCAGTTGGCTTGATTAGTTTGAGAGCTTGCTCAAAGAACAACTGGTAAAGGTTTGGCCGACCGCGACCGAACAAGGGGTATGCTCCGCCCTTTCTAGCGACATCGGCGCTTTGCGCGAAGCGGTTCTTTGCGGTTTCGTATGCGGCGAAAAGTTCCGGATCACCTTCACGCAGCGCATCGATTAGTTCTTCACGTTCAGCATTGGTTGCGGCTTGAACAATTGCTTCATTTCGACCGGCAAACCATTTCGATGCCTCTAGTTCGACCTTAGCCCATGGTGGATTCCCTACCACAGCATCGAATCCACCCTCACGCGCTGCACTGGCCCAGTTGTCCCAGACGCCAGGAAAGGTGATCTGCCAATTGAGGAAGCGCTCCTCCTCGATCAAGGCGCGCGCTTGCCGCCAAATCGAGGTGAAGCGCTCCACCTCCTCTGGCCGGGTTTTACTGCCATCCGGACTCATTCTCCCCCGCGCGATGGCGATTGGTTCTCCAAAGTGGGCATCAAGCCAAAGCGTTATCAGCGGCTTGTCTGCCTTTGGCAGGTCTAACCAATCGAGCGCATGAAGGAAACTGACAAAGCCGTCGAGTGCTCCAGTTTGCGCCTCGACGTCCTTCCACATTTCGGCGCTTCGGTGCGCTTCAGCAATTTCGGCATCGGTCAACGATTCAATTGTGCGCATCACGACGGCTTGGCGCTGAGCATTTGCCAGCGCCTCGAAATAGAGTAGTTCGCCGCCTTTCGCAGCCTTGTCTATTGCATCGCGCACCCAAAGGCCGAAGAGGCTGTCCCCTGCCGCCAGATGATGATCAATAAAGCTGAGTGGTGCTCCGACGGTAAAAGTATGAAGCCATAAAGCTACCTTCGCAAGTTCTACGGCCATCGGATTTTTGTCCACGCCATAGACACATCGTTTCAACACCATGCGCTTGACCAATTGGGGATCGTCGAGTTGTTCATCGCTGACGGTCCAATTTGAGTCCTGTGCGTTATGGCGTATGGTTGCGCGAACTTTTCTTACTTCCTCAGCGACTGGACTTTCGTAATCGAGCCCCGCCACGTCCCGCGCTTGTGCTTGTGCTTCTGCGATAGCGTCCAACGTATGATTGGTTAGGCGGTCGACTAGGTTGACTAGGAAGTGTCCGGAGCCCATTGCTGGGTCGCAGATCCGCAGCCGTGTGATTGCTTTGGCCGGATCGACCTTCTGCAACTGCATGACGCGGAAATCTTCGCTGTCGCCAGGACGCAGCTGCCCAAGTGCATTCTTGAATGAGTCCATTGCATCGTTGATCAACGGTTTCAAGGTCTCGTCTAGAATCAGTAGGACCAGATCGTCGGGGGTGTAATAGCTGCCCGAAGTCTTGCGCGCAAAAATGTTGGGCTTCACATCCAGGGCACCGTGTTCATCCCGAGTCAGTTCGAATTCTAACAGCCTCTCGTAGATCGAGCCGAGTTGCTGCACTGATAGATCCCGATAGTTGATGTAACGGCGCTTCCCCCCTTGGCGTTCCCAAGACAAGATGTCTATCGCGTCCGCCATCACATCGTCGGGTAGAGCCACGACCTTTAGTAGCGGCGTCTGCGTGGCGCTGAACAGGCCGCCGTTGTAAGGCGGCAGTCCTACCGATGGATCGCCCTGATCGATCATTACTGCTAGATCGGCAAAGCGGTTCCAGTAAGTTTTGGCCACGCCAGAGAAAGTGTCGCCGGCGTCCTTGCGGCGTCCAACGTCCAGCCGCGCCAGGCGCAAGGCGTAGTCATCATACCGCGTGTCCTTTACTGGCAGAAGTCCACGGTCTTCGGCGTAGAGGACAAAAAGAAGGCGATATAGGAGGATTAATGTGGCTTGCCGCACGTCCTGCAGGGATGTGTCCGCCGGAGCCGACTTGGCCACTGCCTTGCTAAGTGCTGGATAGAGCTGGTTGAATACAAGGTCCGACAGGCTCTTCGAAACCCTCTCTTCATAAAAGCTAGCTTCCTTCCGCGCTATATCGTGAAAGTTCGGGGCTTTTGAGCTAGAACGAGAGAACGCGCTCCGGCTGAACATGGCTATGAAAACTGCCAGCCAATGGTCACACTCGGGCTCAGTTATACCTACATTGAGCAGGTCAGCATCAAGCCGCATTACTCGCGCCAAGTCGATTTCCAGATAGTCGTCGATTGTCGAGCGGGCACCAGCGAAATAGAGTCTCCACTTCGCCCCATTGGTGAGGATACCCCAGCGCAATTCGCCATTGGTTAGATCATCAATTCGCCGCAGGTAGCGCAGCAGCTGAGTCGAGGGGGTGTCCTTGTCATCGCCCCTACGCCCTTCTGCACGATCCAGCGCGCGGCCCCATCGCTTGCTTTCGATAATCGCGGAGCCAAACTGATACCGCTTCCACTCCTCGGGATGTGCGTTGGCCCTAGCCTTCGCTTCGGCGTCAATGAACAGGAGGCCATCCGGGACATCGGTGCGTCCACTTGGCGACAGGTTTTGTTGGGTCAAGTAATCGCCCCAGCCGAGCAATCGGAGAATCGGCCAGACGAAATCGCTTTCGGTCGTAGCCTCATTCGGGCGGCTTGAATGCGGGAAGCCGCTCATGATTTCTGTTATCGCTTCCCGTATCTTACGGGCATCGACTTCGCGATACTGCGAGGTGCTGGTGATACCTTCAGAAAGGTAATCCTGCGTGAAAAGCGCGCCAGCGGCGAAGAGGGTTGGATCGTTCACGGGAATTGCTTACCGTGTACCGATGTTCGCGCCAAGGGTGGCATCTTGATGATAGCCTTCAAATTTTAGGTTTGAACCCTATAGAAACTAGATTGAAGTGCCAATTTTTATTATTTATCTTTTAATGTCAATATTTTAGGCCATAACCTTTTGGACCAAGCTAAATACAAAAAACATGTGGTAACAAAAAAGAGAGCAGCGCTTGAGGTCGGATGGAGCTTTATGAGATTGGTGGTTGGCTTTTAGGTTGTGGGATTTATCAGGCCTTGAGAGGTTTTCAGTTTCTAGTAATGATAGAGTTTTGATAAAGTTTGAACTGTCAATCTGCGCCCAGAATTTCCGTACCAAATGAGCTCGACTTGTGGCAGATTTAGCATGGATTGGGTGGCTTCGGTTTTGATCAGGGCGGGTTTTGGTATCCAATACTGAGATTGTCTGTGATCATAGGTTACTGATGAAATGGGGTGTCCCGCGTTGAAAGCGACAGATTCCGAGAAAACGCAACCGGCGCCCCCGCTGTTCAACAGCCAAGCGCGGGTCCCAATACCTGTCACCACCCGGCTTTCGATTGAAATCCCAAAGCCAAAGGACTGGCAGGCATTTCAGCGTAACTGTGTTCTTCTTTTTCGAGCTGAACTCAATGACCCTCACGCTCAAGAATATGGGCGCAACGGGCAAAATCAGGGCGGCATTGATGTTCTTGGTGTACGAGACGGCGTAGAAGATCATTTTGTCGGAGTTCAATGTCGCCTAATCTCGAAGCCGCTAAAGGAGGCCAAGATCCTTGAAGACGCTCGGAACGCTCTTAAGCTCAAAGCAGGCCTAAAAGAGCTGGTCTTTGCAACGACAGCTCCGGACGATGCCGGAGCCACTGATGCTGCACTTGCTGTTACTCGAATACTAAAGGCTGAAGGGCATAACCTTCGGGTCGTAATCTATGGATGGGGCCAACTTCAAACGCTAATTGCTCCGCATGACGTGGCCTATTACGCATTTCATCCATCTGCTTTGAGTATCGAGTTGCCCCAGAGTGCTGGCGTTTTGAGCCATAGCAACGAAATGGCTTCAATGGTTGCAGCGCAGGTAACAGAGGGCGTCAAGCAAGCGCTAGCAACCTTTCTTAATGTTTCCATGCCTGAGACCGGTTCAGAAGCAGATGAGGATCCTGCTCTTCACGCGCGCATAGATACTTATCGCGATTTATTCGATCAGGAAGGTCAACCACGTTTAGCGGAGAAGCGATTGCAGGCCCTTCTCGAAAATGAGGACCTTTCGAAAAAACCTTGGGCCCGTTTTAGGATCGAAACCAACCTTGCGTGTATTGCTGTTGATCTTGGTCGTCAGGCGGAGGCGGCTGCTAGATTTGAAGTCGCGTATTCAATTCGGCCGGATGACCCTAACGCCCTCTCCAATCTTGCGTTAGCAAGGACCATGCAGGGTCGATTCCTAGAGGCTATGGAAGCGGCTCGAGCTGCACTTGCCTGCGACTCGCCTGCTAAAGGGGCAATAAGCTATTTGCTTCAAGCCGCAGCACGATCTGATTGGGAAGGGGATCCAGAAACACTTGTACCCCCAGAATTTGCTGGATCAGCCTATGCCGATCTTGGGATCGCAGAGTTCCTACGCCGCCGCGAAACTCCGGGCTGGGCCGAACGTTGTCTTGAGTTAGCGCGCCGTCACCCTGATCTATCGGAATTCAAACGCATTAAAGCGATCGCGATACTTTCTATTGCTATTGAGTCCGGGTCGATTATCGCGGGTGCTCAGGGGCCGGTTCCCTATGCAGAAGTCAATGCTTGTGCCGACGATATGAAGGCTTACGTGCAATATTGTCTCGACGCAGGGTTTGCCGATAAGCACGATCTAGTAGCTCATCTGAATAATGCCGCCCTTTTGTTGCGACTATGCGACCGCCACACCGAATCCGAAGCTTTGCTCAACGTCGGCATTGCAGAAGTTGGGAACGAACCTGTTTTGCGACGGTTGCTAGCCTTAACTCTCTCGTTGCAAGATCGCGAAACTGAGGCGGCAGGGCTATTAAAAGACGATTCCGATTTAGAAAACCAAGTCATCGCAGCCGAATTGCAAGCTTCTTCAGGTGATATAGCCGGGGCGCTGGTCAGTGCAATCAAAATTCAGGCCGATGAATTATCGCCGCAGTTACAAGGAGTTCGTTGGCTCATCGTCGGTGAGTGTGCACTTCGGACAAGCGACTTTGATAGCTTTAAGGCCGCAATCGAAGGGTTGAGAGCCATCGATCCCCATGATGTTACCGCTACCCTACTCGAGATACGGGCTGAGCGGCGTAACTTAGTCGAACAGGACGCCTTGCAACAGCGCCTTAGGGAACTAGCCGCAACCATGCCTGCTGATGTGGATATGGGCTCGCGCTACTTTTTGGCTTGTGAACTTCGAAATCAGGATCTGCCGGATGAGGCCTCCCGCCTTTTGGAGGACCAAGTAGATTTAACTAGGTTAAGTCCAATGACCTCGCTGTTTTTGGATTGTCTGGCATCCAGTCGCCGTGACGCGGCGTTTCACAAAGCGCTGGCCGAAGCAGCACCTGACGTCAGGAACAACCCTGAAACCGCTTGGACTGTTGCGGCACACGCTTGGAATGTCGGAGATCTTTTGGCTTCATTGGATGCCGTCAATCAGGTACTTGGCATGAAGCCAGATGATCCGCGTGCCCGATTGTTGAAGGTCGAGATCCTGATTCGACAAGATCGGTCAAGTGAACTTCTCGACGAACTCGAGAAGCCGTTGGAGCGCCTTGATTGGAAGCGGCCAGGTGATTTGTTTCGCCTCGCATCGTTACTTGGACATTTTGGGTTTACTGACCGAGCCGCTGCATTGGCGTACAGGTTGTATCTGGAGCATCGTGATCTTCCACGGTCATGGATGACCATGTCAAGCGTGATACTATTTGAAGGCCTTGGTTCGAACGAGGCTTCATCACGTTGGAACCCTACAGTAGTTGGGCCTAATGTCGCGGTTGATTTATCGTATGAAGATGGGTCAACACATTTTTTTGTTGTTGAAGTAGATCCCATTTTGCTTAGGCTCGATCATGAGGCTAGGGAACTCGATCATCCACACGTTATGGCGGTGATTGGGCTGAAAAAGGGCGACGAGTTCATAAGTCGAGACGGACGAAAGGGTGTTGTGTCGCTGTTAAGGCATAAATATGTGGCACGCCTGCATTACATTATGGACCATTACCAAGAGCGTTTTCCAGAACGTCCTGGGTTCATAAAAATTTCTGACGATCCAAGTTCCGCGGGCCAGCAACAGAGCTTGCTTTTGCAGTTGAAGGCTAGGCACGATTGGATCAACGACGAAGTGAGCCTTCACCTCAATGGTCCTATGCCAGTTGGTGTTTTCGCTCATCGCCTCGGTACGGATACAATCGAGGCGGCCGAATTGCTCATGGCGAACCAGCGTAAGCTGAAGGTGGCGGTGGGGAATAACGAGGAGCGTGAAGCCGCTGCACGAGCTTTGCACGGAAATGCAAAGCGAGGCTGTGTACTCGATCTTTTGGCTTTTTGGACGCTTTGGACACTTGGAGCACTCAAAGCAGTAGTTGCCACATGTGGCCCGATTCATTTACCGCAGAGCGTAATCGACAGACTTCGCGCACGAAGAGAGAAGCTAGATTTGATCCCTCGTACTGGCAATAAAAGCGCAAGATACCACGATGGCAATATTTTAGTTCATGAGGTACCTAGAGAGGTACTTGAGCAGGCACGTGCCGACATTGATGCTGCTATCATTTGGGCGGAGGCGAACGTCAAAGTGTTGCCTGTTGTTCTTGGCGATGACCTTCCAGAGGAAATGCGGTCATTTCTTCGAACTGGTCGATTTGACATTTTCGATAGCCTTATCGTGGCGAGACAATCGAATTTACTTCTTTTGACGGATGATCTTCCAACGCGGGAGTTTGACCGTGTTTTTGGTGGGAGCGGCGGCTCTTGGCTTCATTTCGTCTTTGGAGTTGCTCTTGATTCTGGGCATATAACCTTGGACGAATACACTCGCTGGTCAGCTCACCTCATTAGTGTTGGCCACAACTATTTAGGGGTCTCGGGTTGGGTTTTGGCTCATGCCGCTCGCTTGGACGCCGATAGTGGCGAGTCACCCGGCAGTCTTTTTTTATCCATAAGCCAAATGATTGGTGGTCTGGCGGCAGAACCTGACTCTCATGCCCGGGCCACCTTCCAATGTTTGCAAGTTTTGTGGCGAGATGAAGGAGCTATGAAATTCCGACAGGCTGTTACTTCGTATCTACTTCGCCAACTTATTAGGGAGCGATTTGAAGATTTTCCAATCATTTTGCGAAAAGTGTTGTTGTTATGTAGGGGGATGCGTGAGCTTAGCGAATATCTGATGGCTTGGATGAAGGGACACTTTTTGTTTGACGAGGTGTCTTCTTTCGCTCGATGAAATCCAAAACCGTTCTTCCGCTATCGTGGGTAAATCACATGACCATAGATTTGATAGTCGATGTTTTTATCCCAGCCTACACAGATTTCTACGTTACCATTGTCCCGCTAAAGCCCACAAATGAATCATCAGCAATAAGCCTAGTTCGTCAAAAATAGTGGCATCAAAGGCCTTTTTATCGTGCTTGAAAGGCTGAAGTGTACTCGGGATTTGCGCGTCGACTTGAAGCAAAAAGTTAATTTTCGAAATGCCACTTTACTTCGACTATGTCGTCAATGTTTAGTTTATCGATAATCGCATATATATTTCGGGCAGAACCTTTTGTCCCTGTTGCGGTGCCGTGCAACGCATCTTGTTATTCCGCATGAGGCTGAGCCCCCGGAATTGCGGAAATCGGCAAGGCTGCTGCTGCGGCAATTTCTAGTCGCAGCTTTTGATTTCGCTGTTCACCAAGACACACTCGCTTCAATCGGTTAAATGGCGTTTCTAACGCGATCGCGAGCTTATTCAGTGTTGTCCCGCGTGCGATAAGTGCTGCACGGATTTGGTCGTAAGTGAGTGGTTTGTCAGACATTCCGGTACATCATTCGATGCTGAACAGTTATGATAAGATGAACTAAGGCGACACTAATCAATGATCCCGTCGTTAAAGGAAAAGTGGCCGTTTCGTTGTGTCCGATAAAAACCCAGACAAGACTGGTTACCATGATGGGCAAGATATGGGTCAGAGCGCTTTGGATTGGTGCTGTCCAATTGGATTCTCCGATGGAATAGGCAATCCGCCGACCTGGCTCTGGTTTATCAGCCGGAACCGGCCACATCAGCGTTATGAAGGCAACAGCCAATAAGTAGAGGCCGACTTCTTTGCCTTGATGATTGCGGAATATATCCTCGGCCATGAAAGCGAGTACCGCCATCGCAGACGAGCACGAATAAACAAGTAGCCACAGATTAGGCGGCAGCCGTTCAATGATGTCGACGTCATGGTCGTTCTGGTGGCTTAGGTCATTCATCCCTCATTTCCTTGTTGGATTTGCAAGGTCGAGCGTTGAGCTCGTTGGGCTTCCTGGGACAGCAAGACACTTCATGATGATCTGAGGCGGCCGACCGTCTTCGGCCCATCCAAATCGATGGCAACCCTTGGGCAATGTGATCCTTTGACGGCTATTTGCGGGCAGTTTCACTTCGCGTGTGGTGCTGCCAGGCACTTTTGTGATGTGAACTGTAATAGCTTGTCCTTTAAGCCCGATTATGCGTAGTTCAGCGTTGCCGGCCACCATAGTGTCTGGTGTCTCGGTCCTTAGACCCGGATCTGGTATATCCACGGATGGATTCATGGCTTCAAGCACATGCGGGGCGGTATCAGGCGGCTGGTGATCTGCTCGCATGATGTAGAGAAGGTCGGGCAGCCCAATGACCGCAAATAATGCCAATCCTGCTCCTGCAGCGATGCCAAGCCAGAGCCCAGGACGCGACGGCGCGTTTTGCTCTTTGAGCGCTCGGCGCATTTCTTGTTCCATGATTTTGTCGGGATCATGGATTGAATTGTTCCAGAAACTCATGTTGCCTTCGCAATCCGACGGGCTTGCCATCCGCTTGTCTGCACTTGATCTTCGGACATAACGTGGGGTGCCAGCTCATGGATAGCGCGACGAATATCCTTGGGGCCTGGTAGGGCGCGCGCCATCCAGCGGATTGTGGGGATGCCTGCAGAGGCGGTTAATGCGTCGCGTTCTGCGTCTTTTTCGATGTTGTGGCTTCGATCATCGAGCTCAACAATACAGACAATATCGAGCGCATTATCGGTGATAATGAAATCAATGCGCTTCGCGCAAATCCTATTAAAATCGGCCCGCCGCGTTTGCTTATCTCGAGATTGCGGCTCCATAATCGCGCCCATGCTGACTTGAGCAAAAACCTCGAACCCTTCGCCAAGGGCGGATTTCAGACGCCGATAGAGTTGTGCTTCTGGTTGGGTTAGGAAACGCGACTTGCTATAGGTTGGCCGCCCGAACCGGCGACCAATGCGGGCATTAGCGATCGCCATCGCGATAACGACGACAAAGATCAGGGCTATGACAAGGCTAAATTCCATGGTCTGATCCAGTCCTTTTGATGCGGTTAGATGGAAGAGACAGCGTCAGTGTAGGCGCCGCCCGGCATGACGAAGGATTTAACCGATCGAGCAAAGTTGGGCGCAAATGGGCTGCCAGCGATTTTGTCGATTAGGAGGAGAGTCCGATGTTGCGCTTCTGCGCCGGTCACCGGCTTTTGTTGCTCGACAGCCGCCTGGACCAAGGCTTCAAGGTTTGTTGCGTCAGCTTGGGCGGCAGGGGCCACCTTGTCGCCTAGATATTGATCGAACCCGCCAGCCGAGAAACTATTGGCCGTCTTGATCGAGTTGAGGGGAGGAGCCCCTAAATCGTCATCAGGATCGTCGTCATTTGTGAAATTGGCGGCGTTATAGAGGTTCTTTCGGCTGAAGGCTTCAGCCATCTCGATCTGCGATTGGGAAGGACGGCCGATATCACTTAGGCTCAATCGGCTCATGGTTTCGAGCATGTTGAGTGGACGTGCGTCCTCATAGAACAGCGATCTATTTTTCGCTGCAGCACGTGGAAAATGAAAAGCTGCAGAAGCCCACGGCGTATCTCGTGTGATGGTCAGGAACCGAATGGCACCCGAAGCGCCCAAAAAATGGGCCAAATAAAGTTCGTCCTGAGTTGGTTCGATCCCAAGCGCGGCCTTGATTGCTTCAGCATTGTCTCGTGTGAACAGGGCAACTGCAGCCGTTGAGATTGCAGGGTCATAGCGTAGAGCAAGGATCTGTCGGCGGAAGTCAGGATCGGCGATTGTCCACCCGCCGCCATCCGTAGCGATCCATTGGTCTGACGGCACCTGAATGCCGAGAGTATCTCCATGGGTTTTGATGGTCGCAAGCCAGGTGCTTGCCAAAAACTGGTAAAGTCCTGCCGCGCTCGTATTCGGAGCATGCGCAAACGGGCGCATATTGCTCTCCCGCATGGCTAAGCGTTGGGTATAGTCAGGGTGAAGGCCGAATGCCTCCGACGCCTCATTAATTGGGCCGGCATGCGCCACTGATGCGATCATGGCGATCGCAGCAACCGACGTTTGTAATGTTAAGAGTGAACGGGCCATGTGTCTTCTCCAGAAGAGAAGCCACTCCCGCAATGCCAGATCTGTATAGAAGAGCGTTGCTCTTCCGTCTAGCCCCCTCAAGTCAGTTTCTTTGACAAACGCGCAAAGGCCAAACTCTTTGCTGAATCGAGCCGTTCAACTCATTAAAAGCAAGTGTCGTGCGAACTTATAGATCATTAAAAGCAAGATGCCGCTTAAGGTTAACAGGGTCCATCGGAATAAAGAATGTAAGTTCTGGTTTCACCTCTGGGCGGACCTCAATGAAATTGCCAAATAGTCGTAGATACTATGCAGTAGGACCGCTAGAAACTTCGCACAGTCTACTTGTGATCTATGCGAACCAAGGTAACTTTTTATTGCGTCGGATGCACGGCGCGGTGCCGGGTTGCCGAACTGCTTCGCAGATGTGCCTCCGATTTCGCCATTAACAGCTTCCTGAGGCGATAGGGAAAGACCCGGCAAACCCCTAGATGCCGCAAGGAAGTTCCCATGTTTACCACAATTGAATCGTTTAAGCGCTTCGCAAAAGAGTTAAAGGATATTGCCGGCACACCCGAGCCTCTATCCTTATCTACTTGCCAGAATTTGACTGCCAAGACTTTTGGCTATCGCGATTGGCACGATCTCCACACACGGATCGAAAAAGGCGTGTTTCTAGGGAAAGCGGCCAACGGAAAGGTGCTTGGTTCGATCCTTTACGATCTTGGCAGCAATGTTGACGGCACTGAAATCGTTTCCGCCCTTATCCGGGAAAGAACTTTTCGAGGCGGGAAGGCGACTAAGCTTGCGAATGAATTTTCCGTTATTGAAACACAATATGTTGCCGAGGTGCGTCGGCTTGTAAAGTCGTGTCCAGTCGGGAAATTCGTTGTTGTCAGCGGTTCTGACGGCATGGGCAAGCGCAGTGCGGTTTCGGGTTCGCTCACTCGGCCGAATAGTTTGACTGGATTGCCTGCCAATAATTTGGTGTGCTGGTATGATAGCCCGAGCCCTTTGAACATCGAGGTTTTGCACACGTTTGCGGAGATGGTTTCAGGCAAATCACTGCCCTGGCCAATGACGGCAATTAAGGTAGAGCATGAACTTTTAACCGCCTTTGGTACCGTCCAACCGGCTGCGTTTGTTGTCAAAAGATATGCTTTGCGGGAAGCTTTGTCTTGCAAGGAACAAAGGTCCGAGTGGGAGCGGTTTGCCCGTATAATTGCTTCATCTAATTGCCCGTGGATTTTCATAGATGAAACCAGGGAATTTAGTGATGATGGGTCTAAGCTTCTTATCGCTATGGCTGAAGTCCCTGCTATTCAGTCCTTGTTTGCCGGCCAGATCTGTTCTGTTCCTGTCTCTCTTTCGGAGGATAGTCGTGCGCTCGTCAGGCATTTCGAGTTTAGGCATTTTGGAACAAGCTCTAACGTCTGGGATGACGATGCGCTTTTGGCTAAGTTTCTCAATGCTTGTTGGGATCTTTCCCCGATGTCGATGAACCTTGCTATAGAGCGGATGGCGAACACCAAAGTCACTCAAGAAGGCAAGGCTGGCTGGATAGAAAGGATTGAGGCGGAAGCCAAGAGGGTCGCGGTCAAGCGAGCATCCTTTGCCGAGGTGAAGCAGTATGATCCTCCCGAGTCTGTAGCATTTCCAAAATTTGAGCCGTTTCCGCTTAGAGCGCTCTTTGAGCCTCTTCACGTTAGACAATCGGGTAGACACGAGGGATCTAGGTTTTTTTTCTCGATTAATGGTCTACCCGTAAAGATGGTGATGGATGATCAAGAACGCGATGAGTGCTCTATTCAGTTTTGGGCAGACATTGAGTCTCCTACTGATGCAGGTGCGATTGTTCGAGATGGCATCGTTGCGTGGTCTGAAGAGGGTAGTCATTATTTGTGTCAATTCAGCTTTTCGAAATCGAAGCTGGGCTTGCCGCCAAGATTTTGCCATTCATCGTTTTTCGAGGTTATCGAAGGCATTTCAAAGCCAATTCTTGAATCACTGGTTCCCAGAGACACTGAGTTGTTGAACGGCAGCATGAGCGAGCTAATGGTCTGCTTACAGGCCATTCAAGCTGCCAGCGGTGCTCAATGTGTGCTTCTTGAAACTGCAACACCTACACTTCCGCCAGAGTTCATTATCGATCGTGGAATTGTTGGCGGTTTTTGGCCTGAGGACAGTCGACTTCTTTTAAGAAAACAGTTGGTTGAGGCATTCAACCCCGTTGGTTGGTCGTGGTCCGAAGATGGAATGGACATTGTTGCCGCAAACGTCATTATGACCGAGACGTTTGAAGGTCGTAAGCGAAAATCAACCGAAGAGGTTGAATTGATGGTGGCCGGGCTCCCAGATCGGCTCTCAACCTTGAAGAGTTTGATCGTGGACCTTGCTGTTATGCCGGTTACCACGCGCTTTTGACGTCGATCACAGGTTCGGCAGGTCGCGTTCTTGTTGAATTTGCCTGTCTTTGCCGAACGCGGGGGAATCCATTTCGATACCCTTTTCTGCAAAGCTGCGATCTTTCCCTTCTGCCTTTGACTTCTCGTTTGCAAGTTCGGGCGTGGCTGGATGCAGGCTCGCGCTTTCTCCAAACATTTGGCCAGGCTGGCTGGCGAGTTGTTGAGGAGAGGGCCCTTTGGATGGTGCTGCAGGGCCTGCAATAGCCGAGATGATTGTCTGCCGGCTATTATTGGTGGTTTGGGAGGTTTGGCCCGGTGATTTTGCTAGAGATAAGTTGTCGAGGCCCGTTTTATCGACAGGGTTTCTACCGCTTAATCCGTCAATCAATCTTCTCAGTGTAGAGCGACCAGTTCGGTCTATGGTAAGGCCTTTCACCGATTTTGACTGCATCGTCGCTAGTGATTGCGAAGCGCCAAGACTTCCAATGCCTGTGGCTGCCTCATGGCGGCGTGCTGTCGCGCGCTCAATTTGTTTGTCTGGCGCTTCGCCGATGACGTTGATCTTCGCAGGTGATGCCGTCTCACGTCCAAGCACGCGCGAGATCATGACATAAAGTTGCTTACTCTGCGCTGTCGTTGTCTTGAGATGTTCGGTTAGAGTCAGAAGAACTGTGTCAAAACTTGTCCCTTGAAGCCGATGCGACGTCGTCGCATAGCCATGGTCTAAATGAGCGAGCACAGGGTCATTCCTTGCAAGTGTAAGCATTGAGCTATCAGCCTTTAGAAAGCTGACTTTCTCTGGTGTCACATGTGTGAGGAGAGCCGTAGCACCACGCATGACGCCTTTCTTAGTGTCAGTTATCTCGAAGGTGACCATATCGCCGAGTTTGATATCGCGATGGCGTTCGGCAAAGAGGTTTGTATTCCCTGTGAAGGTGCTTGACGACGGCTTCGCGATAAACTCCTTCTTGCCATCGCTCAAAGTGAGTGTTTGCGTGGCCGTGTCGATAGATTGGACGGTCAAGCGATCATATTGATTATAATGTTTACCATCCAATTTTATCCCATTAGTCCCAGTGACCATGATTAGGTCTCCGGGCTTATAGGTCGAAGCGTTGGCTCGGTCGTGCTGATTGATACCTCTATCAAAGGCCATCTTTCGATCAAAGATTGTTGGCCCCAAATCGCCACGTTCGCTGCGTACATCGCGCAGAAGTTCATTGACCGATCGACGTGCTTCGTTTGTTGTCACCGGCACAGCGATTTTGAACAGCCCTCGATCACCCAACCTGTCGATTGCCTCAGCATAAAGTGCACGAACCAAATCCACAGTGTGCGGTGTTTCTTTGAGCCGTTTAGGCCCGAGTTGGCTGATAATCGCCTTTGAGTCACCAATTCTGGCCGCAGCAAAAAGCTTTCTGTCGACGTCGAGGGTCACACGTTGGACTGTTTTCAGAGAGGATGTGGAAACGATTTGCTGGGCAAGTCCAAATCCTCCTCCGTGGCTTGGGGATTCAATCTGTTGTTTGTCGCCGATTAGAATGAGGCGTGCGTCCACACTGTTAGCGAACTGCGCAAAACGAGCGAGTTGATCGGTTCCTGCTAGACTTGCTTCGTCAATCGCAATGATTTTGCCCTTAAACATCCGCTTCAGGCGCGGGCTTGGAGCCTGGCCCTGCATCGTCACCCCGCTTGTTCGCATGTCCAGCCAAGCATGTGTCACTGCTTTCAGGCCATCGCTGAGCGCTCCTTCTTTTAGCTTGTTGGACGGTGACGCAATCCAAAGCTTATCTTTTCCTAGAGCGGCATCGAGCACTTTGAGGGCGGTCGTTTTGCCGGTTCCGGCCTCACCGATTAAGATGATAGACCGATCCTTTGTGGTCAGAGCCTTTTCTACAAAGGCTCTTTGCTCCAGATTAAGGGTTAGTGGTTGGCCTGCGCGTGCAAGTTGCCCTTCTGCTTTGCTAATTCGTGCATCTACAATGTCGCTCGATACGAAAGGCTTTACGGCGGTCTTTCCAGCTTCCAAACCAGTTGCTAGGCCTCGCTCCATACCCAGAACGCGTGCTGTGGTGATTTGGTCTTTGCCGCTTTGGGTAGTGGAGAAGATGAGTCCCTTCTCCTTCAATACGTCCATTGCCTGCGTGATTTCTTTGAAAGTGACCTGCCCTTCTCCTCGTGTGAGGGCCATGGTTTCTACCGATAGTTTGGAATGTACGGGATTTTTAGCGTCATGGCGCTCAAGGGATTCTGCGACAACCCGGGCGGTCAACGCAGAGACGCCATTTTTGCGCTCGTCTTTCAGCGCTTGAAAATAGGGAGACTTGTCGAGCGCCTTATCAAAAGAGATCTTTGGTGTCTGACCCGATTTTTCCAGACCAGATTCTGGCAGGCTTTTCCCACTAGCCGCTAGCGCTGCCTGCCAGATTTTGTCGCGTGCTTGAACGGTAATCTTATCTTTCTTGGGCCTAGTACGGTCATTAGCTAGGTTGGTAGATCTGGAGCTTCGTGTCTCTCCGGTATCGGCGATGACGCGTTGCAAACCTTTTGAGAAATGTTGGATTAGATCCTTGTCTGTGCCTTTGATTTCAAATTTTCCATCAGCGTAATTGCGGTCGATTGAAAATCCTGCTGTCTCCAGCTTTTCCGCCAGTTGAGCTCTGAAATAGAGAGTATAGGCTTTTGTGTTAGCCAGAATATGGTCCATTGTTACCGAACGCCATTGGCCCGATTCCAGCCGGCTCATATTGAACACGTTCACATGCACATGGGCGTGGGGGTCAAGATCTCGGCTAATCATGTGGAGGAATGCCGCTGCGGTCAGATTGCCGGTTTGTTCAAATTTCATCCCTTCCTTTGAATGGATCCGCACGCCAGCGTGTCGCTCTTCCATGAGAGCTACGGTATCTCTGGTGGCACCAAAGATTGCTTCCTTCACCTTAGCTTTGTCGGTATCAGAACCCAGTGCCGCAATGAGAGAGACTGATTTTGGGGCTGAGAACACCATATCATGCCCGCGTCGATGGATCACTTCTCCGTCCTTGACCGTGCCAAGTTGCGTTCCATCCGGCAGTTTTCCTGAGAGCAATTCCTGTCGTTGTTGGATTTCCGGTGTACCCGAAAGGCCCAACAATTCCGCGCCGCGGCCCATCCATTCACGCTGGACATTTCCCTGTACTGTCTTGTGCGTGCCCGAACGGTCCTCGATTTCTCTTCCGGCCTCCAGATCGCGCTGATGGTTCGACCAGGGTCGATCATAATCGGGCCCAGAATGGGTGAGCTCAGGCGGGGCTACACCATAGAGCGATTGGTGTGTCTCTTTGTAGTTTTCAAGTGCCGCTTTGTAGCTTTCAATAACCTGCTCCGCAGACCGTTCGTTGCCTATGTCAGCGGCTCGCGAGGACTCTTTAGGTTCAGTTAGGTCGCCGCTTTCTTGTCCATAGGTCTTCTCTTTCTCATCCTCGCCATCAAGCCCTTCGAGGCCCTTCAAGTCAATGAGAGCTTCCTCATAAGCTTCGCGCGCTTCGCGCATCTCTCTGATTGGATCGTCGGCCTCGAGTGCGTCGTCGTTCAGGCTTTTTTCCTGATCGATTGCAGAAATCTCTAGATCGGTCTCGAGTTCCTGATCTTGCTGCGCACCCTCTGTCAGGCCGCCCGCCGACTTTTCGTCGCCAGAGCCACCCAGCGCGCTGCCGTCTAACCCCGCGCCGCCACTTCGCCCTGAATCCATTTCGTTTCCGCGTTCGGAAGTTTTGTCGCCGTCCTTCGTAAGGCCGTCGGATTCGTAATAGTCATCATTAAAGGGATAGTCGGAATCCGACGCAATGACGCGGAACGTAATCATCAGAAGCTCATTTCGCCATCATCGTCGTCGCGGGAGCGCCCTTTGTCGCGGACCTTTTTACGGTCCTTTGTGGGATCTCGGGTTTCTTCAAGTTCAGAAGATGTCTCTTTGCTGGCGGATAAGCCCGTTACTTTAATTTGCGTACCTGGGGGCACACCAAAGGGATTTGCATGGCGCGCGAAGGCTTCAGCTCGCTCGTCTTCAATCTCGCGCATTCGCTCGCGGTCAGTTTCGCCTTTTTCAAGACTGCGTTCACGCGACATTTGCGCGGTATTGTCATAGTCGCGGTCTCGGTCTTGTTCATAGCCGGGACCATCACCGCTGGTCGCGCTATTAGCTTGGTGGGCTGCGAGCCACTGGTCCCGATACTTATTGATCCTGATCTGGACTGCCATAGCGGCTGAGCTATTGGGGTTCTGGAAGGTTTCATATTCTTTCATGAGCCTTCTAAACTCAGGTTCTTCTTCAACTCGGCTTCGTGTTGGGGGAGGGGCGGTTGTTCTTGGACGTTCGCCCAACTTGGTTCCTTGGATGATCAAGGGAGCTGATCCAGTTGGTGTGGATGGGTCGCTGGAAGGAGGCGTGTCACCCCAGTCCGTGCGGTCAAAACGAACGATATGAGGATGTAGCAGCGGACGCGCAACGAAGTCCCATTTAGCGAGAGTAGCGGGGAAGTTGCCGGTCATTGTGATGTAGCCTTGGAGATTGTTAAGTCGGCCGATCTCGGTCGCTGTAACGACAGGGGTCTCATCCATACGTAGGCTGACAGAAACCCCGTCGCGGTGTGTTGAGGTCCCCATGGAGATCGTTTCGGTTGCATCTTCTGTTACTCGTTTGCCTATCCGGCTTGAGAAATATTCTTGTGTTCCAGGATCGCTTGTGGAGCAGACAACCGTGTTTCTGCAATTTGAGAGAATGGATTCTGCCGTCTTGTCTCCATAGATAGCTTGAAGCTGGGAGCGGTTATGGAAGCCAAGAACATATGCACCGCCATATCCTCGAGCTTGTGCTAAGCCGCTTTCTAGCGAGGGTAACATTTGAAGGGATTGGAGCTCGTCTATGATGAACCAGACGAGGCGCTTCTTAGAGCGGTCGCATTCTTGGAGAGACCACAGTGCGATATCGAGCCAAGTTGAAATGAGAGGTCGTGTTGCTTCCATTTTGGCGTTTTCGGTACTGATCCAGAGGATGCCTCGTTTGCTGTCATCCTTCATCCATTCTCGGATCGAAAAAGCCTTTTTTTCTGACGGCATATAGGAGAGGCTGACAAGCGCTTCCGCGATTGTAGCCTTCACTGCAGCGGCTTGTTTGGGGGCGTCTTTTGGGATGTGGAGATTGGCTGGAGAGTTGTCCAAGTAGCTTTGAAACTGCTCATCCTTGGTCGAAATAAATGTATCATAGAGATGCTTGCTGGTTGCTTCACGCATTTGACGTCCGGTTTCAGAGCCAACTTGGGTCATGACCGCGCGGGCAGCCATAATCCAATATGCGTCCTTATCACGGGGAGCGATTAGAGCCTTTGAGATTAGACTCCATTCGGCGCGGTCGTGTGCTTCTAGGTAGGGAGACCATGATGCGCTGCGTTGGTCGAATGGGTTAAGAATGACATCTTTTTCGGGATCATAAAAGTGTCCGACAAAGGTTTGCAGCGTATCTAGAACAATTGCTTTGCCCCCGCGGGAACGGATTTGAGAGATTAAATCGAGGATGAGTTGTGTCTTACCTGTGCCTGTGGAGCCGCAGATAATTGTATGCATTGTCTCGCTTGCATATGGGATTGGAATCCCGGCCAAACGGTAAAGTGGGAATTTTGTTAGGTTACGTGCAGTTGCGTCGATACGTGATTTTGCGATGATTAACTTTGTCAACTCTTCGGGTAAAACAAGTGATGTGCCTTTCAATGTTCGGGTTCGATCATTGTCTCTTCCGGTTTGATAGCCGAAGTAAGTGTAGACGATGGCTCCGAACAAAGTGAGGGAAAGACCGATAGCCGTCCACAGATCTAGGAGGGCACGATTGTACCGTATCTCCTTCGCCAACCATTCGGTTTGGGGCACAAGATAGATACTTACCGTATGCTTTTCGCCGCCCCTATCCATGACATCTACCGCGGCGTCGGCAGTTGCTTCTGGACTCATTGGGGTCAATACAATTGTTCCTAATCGCTTCCATTCAACAGCAAGAAGGTTCGCGCGTTCCCGCGCATCCATGCCGAACGCCATCGTGCCGGCCCACATGGTTACAGTCAGGACCGCACCAACAATGAAGATCGTGCGGAGCTGTTCGATGCCCATCATGAGGGTGGTTTTTTGAGCTTCTTGGCCCCGTATCATGCGCCCAAACATGTTGTTCCGGCGCTGGGTTTGGAACTCTCGTGCTCTCATTGGTCCGCTCCTGTGGTGACATTGAAGTTGTGAGCATTGATGCGCCCTTTGGCGTCAGACCTTGCTCGAGTGGATGCGGATATGGCGTCATGAGAGATCATCTCATATTCCTTATCGGCGGGAACTTTTTCGCCAGCTGGTAAGCGATCGTAGGTTAGAGACGAGGTTGAATAGACGGGTCTGAGTAGGGTCAGAACGGTCTCGAGCATGTTCAACATGGTGAGGAATTCAGCATCGACATCGGCTCGATGTTGAACAAATTGAGCGCGCGTTTCGGCAAGATGCTTTGGTGTTCGGGTTACTGTTTGGAGGACGTCTTCGATCCCATTGGCCAGTCGGCGCATGTTCCCTTCGATGACATTATCAAGTGTCGGCAGGCGATCGTTTTCTATTGCAGCAAGGCTTGCTTTGATCACGCCCAATTCGGTTGTGATCGCGAATAACTCGTCTTGAAGGCTCGCATGATGATTGCGCTGAAGATTATCGGTTATCAGGTGTTTTATGTAGGAAGTTGCGCTTGTAAATCCGTTTTGGATAGCAAGCTTTCTCAGGTCTTCCGCTTGGGCCTGCGGCAATCGGATAGTGAATTTATCAGGGACATTAAGATTACGGTATGTCATGGTAGCCTCGTGAGCATTGCTCACTCACATGACCGTGAAAACTTTTGAATGTCAAACTGGTTTTGGTCGATTTTAACGATTGCGATGCGGAATCGGCAATTTTTAGTGATGGCTGTGTGCCAGCAAAGTGCTGGCTGTGTGCCATCAGTTTGCTGGCTGTGTGCCAGCAAAGTGCTGGCTGTGTGCCATCAGTTTGCTGGCTGTGTGCCAGCAAAGTGCTGGCTGTGTGCCACTTCTTAAAATTTAGAATGGATTTCGTGCGAAAACCGTATTCTTTTCAGCTGCCTGCAAGGCCCTGCATGGAGTGCGTTACGTACGACCACGAAGCCCAAAGGGCGCAGGGATTAATATAGGGTGTGGATCCTCTGATAGTCTTTTTGCGAGCTTTTTCGTTTTGCCGCTTTATTGGATCACAGCCAGGGGTACTGGCTCCCTTTAGTCTAATGTTTTGACAAGGGAGCCCTAAGCGACCGAAGGCAGGGTGCAAAGACCTGGTCGGAAACGAAGTTGAGAGAGGTCGTGCTTTGTCGTGCTGTGGTCCGGACAAGGGAGCCCTAAGCGACCGAGGGCTGGGTACAAAGACCTAGTCGAAAGCGAAGCTGAGACAGGTCACGCTTTGCCGTATTGGCAGTTCGACAAGGGAGCCTTAAGCGACCGAAGTCAGGGTGTAAAAGCCGTCGTATTGGCAGTCCGACAAGGGAGCCTTAAGTGACCGAAGGCAGGGGACAATAGCCTAGTCGAAAGCGAAGCTGAGACAGGCCGCGCTTTGCCATGCTGTGGGCCTGACAAGGGAGCCCTAAGCGACCGAGGGCAGGGTGCAAAGACCTAGTCGAAAGCGAAGCTGAGACAGGCCGCGCGTTGCCATGCTGTGGGCCTGACAAGGGAGCCCTAAGTGACCGAGGGCAGGGTGCAAAGACCTAGTCGAAAGCGAAGCTGAGACAGGTCGCGCTTTGTCGTGCTGTGGTCCTGACAAGGGAGCCCACAGCGACCGAGGACAGGTCGCGATTTGTCGTGCTGTGGTCCTGACAAGGGAGCCCTAAGCGACCGAGGGCAGGGTGCAAAGACCTAGTCGAAAGCGAAGCTGAGACAGGCCGTGCTTTGCCATTCTGTGGGCCTGACGAGGGAGCCTTAAGCGACCCAGGGCAGGGTGCAAAGACCTAGTCGAAAGCGAAGCTAAGACAGGTCGCGCTTTGTCGTGGTGTGGTCCTGACAGGGGAGCCTCAAGCGACCGAAGGCAGGGTGCATAGACCTAGTCGAAAGCGAAGCTAAGACAGGTCGGAACGTTATAACCAAAACGCAGTGCATGGATTTTCTGATTGTCTCAAAAATCGTGCCCGCTCGGTTTATTTAGACTGCCAAATTTGTCCTACGATTATCCTCGGATGTTCTCGAACAGGTAGACAAAAAAAGGGCGCTGGAGTTAACCAGCGCCCTCTTGTCGATCTAGCGTGATGGTGTCAGGCAAGGCCCTCCATTTCCTCGTGGATGTCGCGCATGGAGACTTTGAATCCTTTGGCGCGGGCATTGGCGGCCAGCTTCTCCAAGGCTGGATTGCCTTGTGGATAGCCAACCACGGCGACTGGCAAAAGGCGCAGCATGTCATCATTGCGCTTGAAGATGGCAGCGGCGCGATTGG
>NZ_BFBR01000009.1 GCF_003112735.1 Candidatus Phycosocius bacilliformis | reverse complement strand
AGACAGGCCTTGCTGCAATGCCTGCGTACCGGCCGTCAGATAGCTAAGCGCTGGCAAAGCAATCACGAAGCCGAGCGAACCAATCAGCACATCAAGCGGCTTGATCTGACGTTGCACGAGAGCCTTTATGCCGATCCAAAGGGCAAAAGGTGTCGCACCCATGACTGCAAATGGCGACCATAATGCTGAGAGTGGGATGGCGGCCATCACGAGGCCGAGGCGCATCTGACCACGCTGATATAGGATCAGGCATAAAGCGCATAGCCAACCCGCAAAGGCATGTTGGGGTACCCAGAACAACAAAGTAATGACGGAGGAATACTGTCGGCCATCAGCCCAATGTTCCAAATGATCTGTCAGCAGCGGCCCACCTGCGGCCGCCAATGCAAGGTTCCCCAAACTATCCAGACCGCTGAAACTGATGAAAACAACCAGTGCAATCATTTTATGTTGGGCGGTTTGGAACAACGAACCGGCCGCAGCCATCAAGAGGGCGAAAACCAAAGCATTGCTGAACAACAAGACGAGGTCGACGGCCTCTGGCATAGCTTTAGACACCAATGCTGGCAGCAGATACATACCCAGCGGCGCACGGAGAATGTGCGCTTCACCGCCAACTTGATAGTCAAATGGCCACGGATTCTTCACAAGATCATAGAGGACCGCATCTCGGATCTGCCAGTCAGGATTTGCAAAAAGGAACCGACCTTCTCCACCAAGTATCAAAAGGCCAAGAGCCAGCATATAACAAATGACAAGGCTATGCAGGGATACCTTGCCTTCGGCGGCTTCCGGGGTCAGTTTTTTCAATCCAAACCAACCGGCCACCAAGAGCGTCAAACAAATCAGAGCGGACGCAATCGCTATGGGCTGGCTTAACAGGCCCAAAAAAGCCAGTAGTAGCCAGTTATTGACCGCAAAGATGCCAATTAGAGCCCAACCGATCGCGGCCGCTGAAATGTACTGCCTCTGGCGACGAGTAGCGACCGTATCGGAGTGCGCAGCTAGGCTGGTCACGCAGCACAGGCTCGCGACTTTAAGTCTTGGACGACGCGCTTCAGTGTCTCGACCATATAGTCGAGACGAGGCTCGTCAATGCCGGGCCAGACGCCAAGCCAGAAAGCATCCCGCATAATCTTGTCGGTGTTATCTAAGCCACCATGGACCCGATATTTCACATGCTTAAAGGCTGGCTGGCGAATGATATTGCCCGCGAACAACAGACGTGTGCCGACTTTGCGAGCTTCAAGGGCGCTGGTGATCTCACTTCGATTTAAGTCAGTCCCATCGCGTAAGGTCAACAGATAGCCAAACCAGCTTGGATCAGTATTTGGCGTCGCATGGGGCAGATGGAAAAATTCTTCAAGGCCAGCCGCTTTTAAGCGCCGCTCTAGGCCTGCAAAATTCTCGCGCCGACGAGCGATGAACCCATCAAGCTTTTTGAGTTGGCTGACACCCAACGCTGCCTGCATATCGGTAACCTTCATATTGTAACCAATATGGCTATAAGTGTATTTATGGTCATAGCCTTGAGGCAGGTCGCCCAAACTCCAGCCAAATCGGTTGCCGCAGGTATTGTCTTTGCCGGGTGGGCAGTAACAATCCCGGCCCCAATCCCGGAAGCTCTCTGTAATCTTGGAAAGAACGCCACTGTCCATTAAGACTGCGCCACCTTCACCGGTCGTGATGTGGTGTGCAGGATAAAAGCTTAGCGTAGCGAGATCGCCAAATGTGCCTACATTCTGACCGTTGGCTGTTGCCCCGAAAGCATCACAGCAATCCTCAACCAAAAACAGGTCATGGCGACGGCAAATCTCGGCCACTCGCACCACATCAAATGGATTGCCGAGTGAATGAGCGATCATAACAGCCCGGGTTCTATCCGTGATAGCAGCTTCGAGCGCGTCGACATCGACATTATGGGTTTCGAGATCCACATCAACGAAGACAGGAATTGCCCCATATTGCACAATAGGGTTGATGGTGGTCGGGAAGCCTGCTGCAACCGTTATCACTTCGTCACCGGGCTGAATGGCCTTCTTGCCACGCTTCCAACTGGTCAATGTCGCAAAAGCCAACAGATTGGCAGCTGAACCTGAAACTGTGAGCTTTGAGTATTTTCGACCGAAGCGGGCAGCCAGTTCATTTTCAAATCGATCCGAGAACCTTCCAGCGGTAAGCCACATGTCCAATGACGCATCGATCAGGTGCTCGCAATCATCGCCATCCAGCACCTTGCCGGCAGCAGGAATATAGGTCTGACCTGGCACAAACTCGGGCTTTGGTTGACCCTCAAAATAGCGACGTGCGAGGTCGAGAATAGCTTGGCGGTCAAGCTCAGATTGGGTCAAGATGTTTGGTGAAGCAGGGGAATTCATGTTGAGGCAGCCTTTTTTTGCAGGGCATGGACCATGTTTTCAGCCGGAAGCTTTTCGGCAGTGGTAGCGGGCTTAAAGTTGATCCGCTCGCGCTCGACGACCATCGGGCCGCGCCGCACTTGAGCATGGATTGACGTGACATATTCACCCAGTATGCCAATGAAGGCGAGCTGAACCCCCGACAGGAAGAATAGCGATACGATTACGGTTGTTATGCCAGCAGGCGCAGTAGTGGAGAACAACAAGTATGCAGCCACTGAGCCGAAGGCATAAAGCATGCAAAGACCTGCGAGGACGAGGCCGACCAATGTACACATGCGCATCGGAGCATTGGTGAAGGAGAAAATGCCGTTGAGTGCCTGATCAATCAGACGAGGCAAATTGTTCTTGGAAATGCCTATCTGGCGTGCTTCCCATGTATAGGGAACGATGACCCGCTTAAATCCCACGGAGGCGATGATTCCCCGCACGTAAGGGTAATGATCGTCATGCTGGATAACCGCTTCCCACACTTTTCGGTCAATCAATTGGAACTCACCAACATTGACGGGGATATCGATATCGGAGAGACCATTGACGATACGATAAAAGATCGCCCGACAAACCCGCAGAGCCAGACTCTCTTGGCGGTTCACGCGTGCGCCTGCCACGACTTCCACACCAGTTTCCCATATCCGGACAAACTCAATGATCTTTTCTGGTGGATCTTGCAAATCTACAGCCAAAAAGACAACTACGGCATCACCAGTTGCACTCTTCAGGGCATTGAACATAGAGCGGAATGGCCCAAAATTTCGAGCATTAAGGATTACTTTGACCTCCGACGCACTGGCGGCCAATTCGCGCAGAACATCAGGGGTGCCATCTG
This sequence comes from Candidatus Phycosocius bacilliformis, assembly GCF_003112735.1. Classification (GTDB taxonomy): domain Bacteria; phylum Pseudomonadota; class Alphaproteobacteria; order Caulobacterales; family Aquidulcibacteraceae; genus Aquidulcibacter; species Aquidulcibacter bacilliformis. The sequence goes on along the minus strand of NZ_BFBR01000009.1, from coordinate 142,050 downwards.
TGGAGGCATTATCAGCAAAGATATGCTCGAAGGCATAATCGGAAAGTTCATTTTCAAACAGGGCCCGCACCGCTGCATGGCACTTTTCGACATTGTCGACCTCATTATAGCAGGGCGAGATGATCGAGATTGTTTTCTTCATAGCGGACTCCCCGCAGCTTGGGCAAAGACGAACTGGCGCAAGGCCAGGTAGCTGGCGACAGCCAGGACAGGTAAAATTAGAATTTGGGCCAATAAAATAGGCAGACCTGCCTGTTCCAGAATTCGCAAAAGCAGAATGTTAAGCCCAAGTTGAGCTGCGTACACCAGTAGGAAAGGTACAATGCGCTGAGGCTGAATTGTATTAAAGACAAGCTTTCCAGTGGAAAGGAAATTGAAGCAAACACCAAGTAAAGTTGAAACGATAACCGCAATCGGAGCTTTGCCTGTAAGGAGAAATACCAGAACGAAGACCCCATAGCCAAAGCCTGTATTGAGGCCTCCCACAAGCAGAAACTTGGCAAATCGACGCACCTCAGGTGACGATGCCTTGATCTGTGTGAGCCGGGTCATGCCATTGCCCTCATGCTGGTGATGGTTGCGGCGAGGCCAGCTTGAAGAGATGTCGATGGTGCCCAACCTGTAGCAGCTTGCAAACGGGTCGGATCACCTTCCATATGGAAAATCTGACCGGGCTTGTAGGCAATGGTACCAAATTCGAGGTCGAGGTTTGGGGCAGCAATGTGAGCAATTTCCTGCGCGATCTGGCGAACAGGAACAGCTTCGCCTGAACAGAGATTAAATACACCCGTTGCTGCGGACTGAGTGCTCATAGCTCGAATGAGCGCCAGAAGAGCTTGAGCAGCGTCATCAATATACAGATAGTCCCACTTCTGAATACCTTCAGTCATAGGAGGGCAACGCCCATCCAACATGGCCGCAATCAAGCTGGGGATTAGCCAATTACCATTGTCGCTAGGGCCATAAATTGCAAACAAGCGCAGCCAAGCGAATTGGATATGATGGGTTATGGCTCTCTGGCGCGCAAGAGTGCAGGCGGCGTGCTTGGCGGCTCCATATAGGGTGATCGGAGCAGGCAGATGGGTTTCTTCAATTCGCCCTTCAAATGGTCCATATTCCGCCTGCGACCCGATCCCAATGAATTTTTCAAGGCCGTATTGGGCACCTAAGTCCAATAGACGGCAGGTGGCCCGCACGTTGTCATATTGGATGTCCTGGTCCCTAGCTTGACCAGACACACCAGACCAAGCCGCATGCACGATGATGTGGGGCCGGAATCGCCTTAACAAGTCATGGGTGGCGACTTCATCGCTCAGATCAAGTTGGTCATAGGCGATTTTGATGGCCTTTGTTCGCGACGCATCGGCCGCGCGACCAATACCCAGCACGTCGTAGCCGGCCGCGCTGGCGGCCGCGGCAACCGCTGCACCCAGAAAGCCTGACGCCCCTGTGACCAACAACCGAGGTATGACAACATTGCTTTTCATATCGATTGCATACAAAGAAACTCATTAACCTGACGTTTAGTCAGGGCGGCAATGTCACCAGATTGATGCCAAACGTGGTACCATTCCATGCTCATCTCGAGGGCTTGAGTGAGATTGAGGCGGGGCTTCCAATTCAGACGGGTTTCGGCTTTGGCGCAATTAAGCTGTAAGCTCTGCGCTTCATGAGGATGGTATGCTTCATCGTGCTGCCAGCTAGCACCAGACCCCCAAAGCTCGACCAGTTGCGAGACGACCTGACCAACAGGTTGGGCGTCCTCAAAACAAGGCCCAAAATTCCAACCCTCACCAAAGCTTGGATTAGCGGCCAGCTTTTCCGCTAAGCATAAATAACCGACGAGGGGCTCTAAAACATGTTGCCAGGGACGCGTGGCTAGTGGATTGCGGATCATGAGTGTTTGTCCCGACCCGAAGGCCCGCACCGCGTCTGGTATCAGGCGATCAGCGGCAAAGTCGCCGCCACCGATCACATTTCCTGCACGTGCTGAGGCAAGACCCTTGCCGCTGGCCTGAAAGAAGCTGTCCCGATATGCGCTGATCAAGAGTTCACAGCATGCCTTGCTGTTGGAATAGGGGTCAAAGCCGCCCAACCGATCTGTTTCGGCAAATGGCTGACCGAGGCCAACATTTTCATAGCATTTGTCGGTTGTGATCGCGACAATAGCTTCAAGACCTGCAATACGCCGACAAGCATCGAGCAAATTGGCCGTGCCCATCACATTGGAAGAATATGTCTCCAGTGGGTCGACATAGGAGGCGCGGACCAAAGGCTGAGCAGCCAAATGGAGTACAATCTCGGGCTGGCAATCGTGTATAGCGCGCTCCAGAGACCTCAGATCTCGGATATCACCGATTACGTGGACGCAAGTTTGCCCTAAATCTAGCAAATCAAACATGGAAGGATCGGTTGGCGGGGGCAAGCTATAGCCGGTCACACGGGCACCAAGCACCTGCAGCATGACCAGCAACCAGCTTCCTTTGAAGCCAGTGTGTCCAGTGACAAACACCCGCCGCCCGGACCAGAAGCTTGATGTGAGGCTCATGGGCTTAGTCCCACTGTTTCCAAGGTGCTTTGTCTGCCGCCCAGAGCCCTTCAAGCAATTGACGATCCCTTAGGGTGTCCATTGGTTGCCAGAAGCCATCATGGAAATAGGATTTCAGCTGTCGATCCTGCGCAAGCCGCTCCAACGGCTCCTGCTCCCAAACGCAACTGTCCTTTTCCGACAGATAGGTTGCGATCGACTTATTGAGGACGAAGAAGCCGCCATTTATCCAACCACCCTCATCGGCTGGCTTCTCGGCAAAGGCATTAACGACGTCGCCGTCTAGCTTTAACTGGCCGAACCGACTCGAAGGGCGAATTGCAGTTACGGTGGCAAGCTTGCCATGGGTATGGTGAAAATCTATGGAAGCCGCAATATCAACGTCACTGACCCCATCGCCATAAGTCAAGCAAAAGGTTTCATCCTTACCAAGATAGGGAAGGGCCTGCCTCAATCGACCGCCAGTCATAGTTTCCGGCCCGGTATCAATGAGGGAAATGCGCCAATCTTCAGAACTATCGCGATGAATCTGCATCGATCGATTACGCAAATCAATGGTGATATCGGAATTGTGCAGACTATAATTGGCGAAATATTCCTTGATCAAATAGCCCCGATAGCCAAGGCAAATGATGAAGTCATTCACACCATGATGTGCATACATTTTCATGATGTGCCACAAGATGGGGCGGCCACCTATTTCGACCATAGGCTTGGGGCGGAGGGAGGTTTCCTCCGCCAAACGTGTACCGAGGCCACCTGCAAGAATAATTGCTTTCATGGTCGGCATCATCAATCAATATGGTAAAAGGTCGATGAATGCTTAGGTTTGATTATGCCAAAACCTGCAGGTTGGACTGCCCTAAAAAGTCAAGGCATGCTGTCATGGTGGGGACTTCAGACCGCCTCATCCAACCCGCCCAAGCGATGCAGCGTCGCTTGACTTGCAACCACGCCACAGACTTTGTCGCTTAATGCGCGTGGATAAATGTGACCACGCAGGTCAGGCTCTTGCAAAAGCGCTTCGAGCATCCACGACCCAAAGCCACCATCAAGGAGGTGGTCTTCAAACGTATCTACCTGCGCGAACCGACGAACTTGCACCGCTTGCGCATATTTGGTTGCCATGGACCAAAGAGGCAGGGAGAAGACATGTTTACCTCGCGCCCGACCAGCTGCAACCGCCATTCCAAGCGCCGCGCCAGTCGACAAGATCGCCATATCGCAGTCCGGTCCAGCATCATCAATCATGAGCCATTTCCCAGGTGCAATCTCCGGCACTTCTTGGTGGAAATCGGGCTCCCCGGCTTTACCAATGCGCAGGTAGGAGGGCTGGGGATTTGCAACGAGATAACGCAAACAGGCACGAACCTCCAGCGGATCGCCTGGTGCAGCAATCAGCATATTGGGCATAACCCGCATAAGAGCATAATCCTGCACGGCATGGTGGGAATAGCCTAGAGAGCCATAAGCAAGACCACCACCAACTGCCACCGTCGTGACAGGAAGACAATGATAATCGATATCGTTACGGATCTGTTCAGCGCAACGAAATGTTGGGAAGTTGGCGATGGAATAAGTGAAGACGTGATAGCCTTCGGAGGCCATACCTGCAGCCATTCCCGCCATGTTCTGCTCGGCAATACCAGCATTAATGAAGCGATCCGGAAACTGCTCGGCAAAGGGCTCTACCACGGAATAACCCAGGTCACCGACCATCAACACAATATGATCATGGTGAGCGGCTAAGTCGCATAACTCTTGAATGAAAGCGTTGCGCATGGATTTAGGCCTGCTCGTTCACATGCAGCAGGCCTGCTACCGCAGCATCACGCTCAGCCAGCGTTGGGCTTTTGTAATGCCAAGCGACTTGGTCTTCCATGAAGCTAACACCTTTGCCCTTGACGGTACGAGCTATTATCAGGGTTGGCTTGCCAGTCTGGCTACTAAGTGCCGCTACAAGAGCAGTATGATCGTGCCCATCCACATCAAGCACGGTCCAACCGAAAGCCGATGCTTTGCGGTCCAATGGCTCAAGGCCGAGGGTCCGCTCGACCGTAGTGAGGCTTTGTAGATTGTTATAGTCGACGATGGCCACAAGGTTGTCGAGCTTGTGATGGGCCGCAAACATCATGGCTTCCCAATTGCTGCCCTCGGCCATCTCCCCATCGCCTAGTAGAACATATGTGCGCCATCCTTGGCCGCTGAGTCTTGCGGCTTTGGCTTTACCAACGCCAAAGGGCAAGCCATGACCGAGCGAACCAGTTGAAAACTCCACACCATCAACTTTGTGGCTAATGTGGTGCATCAACGGAGAGAAGTCAGCGCCATAAGTCTCAAGAAGTGAAAGCGGAATGAACCCACTGTCGGCCAAAGTGGCGTAAACGCCCACGCAGGCGTGGCCCTTGCTGAGGATAAAGCGGTCACGTAGGGGGTCATTCGGTCGGGCTGGATCAGCACGCATGACACCGCCATAGAGGCAAGCCAGAATGTCAATCGCCGAAAGCGCGCTTCCAATATGCGAGGCGCGCGCGCGCGTGACCATGTCAATCGCCAAACAGCGAATACGATTCGCGCGCAGCTTGAGGTCATCTGGTGATGGCGCATTCGCGAAGTTTGTAGTCAGGGTCATGTTCAACTGGTAACCCAATGTCGGTTAATGTCGCCTTATGAAGGTTATGGCTACCGACACTGTTGACAGTCTTTCCATTGCGTCGCATTCACCCACGATACGGTGATCGAGGTCATAGAGATAGACGCGGGTATCTGCCGCCCCGATGGCAGGCGTGGTGACCACCTGTATCCGCTCATCCATGCCATTATAGAGCATGGTCTGGCTTGCGCCACCATTGCGGTAGCGCGTCAGACGGGCATGGCCGTCGTAGGCAACGGTGACCGTGACCCCGCCCGGGAACTGCTCGGTGATCTGATTGCCCCGCCCATCATGACTGAACGTTCGCGTGCCGCTTGGGGTGGCGATACTGCGCAGGCGGTTGGTGCCGGTGGCGATGGTGTAGGTATCGGTCTCAACCGGGGTTAGCGCTGTGGCCGTCGCCCTGCGCTCGACCTTCAGGCGGTTGCCAAAGAACCCAGACTAGCTTTTTGTTAGTAATCGCATCTCCGATCATACCGAGGGTTAATGGAGGTAACTCTACTCGCCCTCTGAAATAATCACCTAAGAATGGTACCATTCTTATCAGAATTGAACTGACAACCGAGTTTCCGATAAATTCAACACGAAAGTATTTTTCAAAATCAAATTCGGTGAGATCGACTCCAAAATGATCATGTAAGCACTCGAGATTGCCTTCAGCGATATCACCATACATGCCTAAATCATGCCAAAGTCGCGTTTCACGTGTGAATTTGGAAATTGACTTCGCGGATATGCCGCACATGCAGAGATACGCTTTTGTCTCTTGAGAAATCGTATTGTCTACATTGGTCATTTGCAGGCTATCGCATCATATAGTTCAAAAGCAGATAAGGCAGTGCCTAAATAGGGAACGCGTTTTAGGCCCTTTGTCAGCGCGTGTCTGATTGGTGTTGAATACAGACCACGACGAGCCAGCGCATCGTTTAAGGTGCTTGCTGCTGACGTCCAATTTTCAGACTTTCCCCCTCCAGCAATACCGGTCCTAGGTTTTGGAACCCCGCTAGCCCATTTGAATCTGCTTGGCGACTATGGCTCGAGCGCTATTATTCATGAGGATCGGCGGTTAATTTGATGGCTGTGGAGCGCTTTAATTTTATCGCAGGGCCTGCAAATACCGCCAACGTCTAAATGTCTTTACGAAGAAGGATTTTCATATGATGAACTATTGCGAACCCTTGGTTTCTGGGTTGGCCAACCAGATCAACGCCCCCCCAAGCTTCACTCATTAGGTGGATGTGATCGGTTCGGCCATCCTGAAGGAGATTTAGTTCAGACAGCAAAATTCTAAGCCCTTCAGCATCTAGATGCATCTCAATCTCATCAGGCTGACAATACGGCTCTTGTGGTTTGTATTCAATACTAATCATTTTAGCTCCTAAAGCGGGTAATCGCGGGGAGGCATAAATATCAAAATTGCGCCAGTCAGAGTTTGATAATATAATAACTCAAGCTATGCCAAGGCACGGTGTAAGGCCCCATCGCACCTTAGTGGGTGGTGAAAATTCAGTAAATCAAGCGGGGGTTAGCCCGGGCGGTGCGTATGGCAGACCATCCGCCGCGATAGCGGAATGGAGTCCAACAAAGACATCGGGAGGTACTGACACAAATGGCTCAAAACAGCGCCCACCATATATTGGCCTTGTGCATGAACTTGGCCATGTAAGGGCTTTCAATCTGGGAGTGCAAGCATTCTCGAATCCACTTGATCCTAGGATTGGGTCGCCTGGCTATACACCACCGAGTGAACTGTATTCTGTAGCAAATGAAAATGCAGTTCGGCGGGAGCAAGGGCTTCCATTAAGGAACGGATATTAAAATGGTGAAAAGTTATATTGTTATACAACTTTGTTTGTATTCTGTGCTTCTCTGTGGCGGGTGCGGCCAGAGTCCGACAGCTCATGTTAGTGCCAAACCAAATCAAGTCTGGAATCCAAAAATCGAGCTTGAGTTGACGTGGCCGAAAGGGGTTAATGGTCCTCCTGGTAACGGAGTATATCTGTCGCTATTGGACCAGTATGCACCTCCGGTCCCTCTGAATCAAATAACGGGTGATTATTTGGTGGTGGCTAATAGATACCCGGACAGTTCAAAAGGTACCGTGAGCTTGCTAATTAATGAGCAGGAGATTCCAAATGTGGTCACTGCAGGTGAAAGGGAAAAATATTGGTCACTAAGCACTCGTTTAACCATCAAGTGTCCGGTAACGCCGAAAACAGTGATACCCCCCCCAGAGATTATTGCTCTTGATGCTTCTGTTTATTCAGTGATTTGTGTCTCCGAGCGGGGAATTACTAGAATATTAACGAGTGATATTGACTTTGGGGAAAATTTCCCGACCGAAATTTCTGAAAAAGCAGAAATCTTTTTATCAAGAATGGGAATTGTTTTGTCGCCTAGCCCATAGAATTAAATACATCAGAGCCTTAATGTTCCCAAGTACAATAAAAAACACCATACTCTCCAGCCTACAATACGGGCGTTCATGGCCCCAGTTGGCGCACGCGCCTGCAATAAATGGATCTGATATTCTCATACGTCTACTGGGGTCGACGACTCCGGTGGCTTACCCAGACCAGAAAATTGGCAAAGGCGCTGACAATAGTATCCATTCGGCGAGGGCCACATACCGGTGAGGTGTGAACTAGGCTAGGTACTGTGCGTATGGAGACGTTGACCCAGCCCCCTGATCCGGGCCGTTTATTCGGAGAGTCTGTGCGCCTTTCTTTCTCTTTGGTGGGCGGTGGTCAAGGCCCGCTGAGTGGAGCCTTTGCGTAGCTCAGGCGAAGCGGGCCTGGATCGTTGGACGCGCAGCCGCTTTTGGTCGCACGCGAAGGTCAGTGGGGTGAGACCACCCAGCGACGTGTGAGGCCGGTCCTGGTTGTAGTCGCTGGTCTATGCCGCCAGCACGGCGCGGGCTTCTGGCATCGTGGAGAACAACTCCTCATTGAGGCATTCGTCGCGCAAGCGCCCGTTGAAGCTCTCGATGAAGGCGTTCTGGGTCGGCTTACCGGGCGCAATGTAGTGCCACTCGATCCGCCGATCTTGAACCCACTTGAAGATCGCATGACTGGTCATCTCGGTTCCGTTGTCGCTGACTATGGTCTTTGGCTTGCCGCGCCGGGCGATGATCGCGTCGAGCTCTCTTGCCAGCCGGTGGCCGGAGATCGAGAAGTCCGGCACAACTGCCAGCGCTTCACGCGTGAAGTCGTCCACCACGCACAAGATGCGGAACCGGCGACCGTATGTGAGCGTGTCGGATACGAAGTCGAGGCTCCAGCGCTTGTTCGCCCGCGATGGCAGAACCATGGGCCGACGTGTTCCCAGCGCCCGCTTGCGGCACTTGCGGCGGCGGACCGCCAGCTTCTCCTCGGCATAGATCCGGTACAGCTTCTTGTGATTGGCATGATGTCCCTCCCGCGCAAGCAGGATCCCCAGACGCCGATAGCCGAACCGGCGGCGTTCACCGGCCAGTTCACGCAACCGCGCCCTCAGCGGCTCATCACCGCTAGTCTTCTTCGCATACTGGAACGTCGAGCGATCCAGTCCAGCCAGGCTGCACGCCCGACGCTCGCTCACCTCATGGTCCTTCATCACCTGAACCACGGCGCGGCGCTTCACGTCGGGCGTCAGTAGTTTTTCTTGCAAGGTCCTTCAGCACCGCCACGTCCAGCGTCGTCTCGGCCAGAAGCCGCTTCAAACGCGTGTTCTCCAGCTCGAGCGCTTTGAGCTTCTGCGCGTCCGAGACGCTCATCCCGCCGAACTTGGCTTTGTACTTGTAGAAGGTCGCATCCGAAATGCCCTGCTTGCGGCACACCTCCGAGGTCGACATCCCACTCTCGTGTTCCTTGATCATCGCAATGATCTGTTGCTCGGTAAATCTGCTCTTGCGCATGGATCATCCTCTCGTTCGAGGACTCTGCAAATTCCTGGCCGGATTTCAGGGGGCTGGGTCAAATCCACCATTTCATCGCCAAATTTCGCATAATGATAATTATGGGACAAAATATGGCACCCTTGGAAGATTGGGTGACCTTCCGATACCGCCCAATCAGTTCCGCAAGTTACTTCGGATAACTTCAAAGCAATAAGCTGAGCGCCAAGACAGTTCGACAAAGTCTTAAGCATCCATTGACGAAGCATCGCACGGCCCAGCGTGATTTTGGTGTCGAGCCGCTCAAGAACTAAGTGCGCATGACCAATTTAATGCTGATACGGACGCTGTCACGATTCCGACAGCTGCGCCAGATTTCACTTCATGCCATGCGAGATACAGACTATGAACGTGGTGAAACCGGGAGCAATCGAAGTGACAGATATGGCAGAATATAACGCCATTACGTTCCTCATAGGCCTTTGCATCTGGACAATCGGACTGATGGTCGCGACCATTTGGGCTGCCATTAGCTCGAGGGAATAGGTCTTCATCCTATCAAAAAGGACCACCATTCAGCTGGTCTTTTTGTGCCGGCTTGCCAGTGGAGAGCCGAAGTATCTCACTCATTTTGTTGAGTGATTAAGCACTCCTGGCGGTTTTTAGGATATTGGACTGCTGGCGGTATGCTGGCAAAGCGCTGGCTGTGTGCCATCAGGTTGCTGGCTGTGTGCCAGCAAAGTGCTGGCTGTGCGCTGGCAGAATGCTGGCTGTATGCCAGCAAAGCGCTGGCTGTGTGCCACTTTCTAAAATCTAGAATGGATTTCGGTTGAAAACAGTATTGTTTTCAGATGTCTGCAAGGCCCTGCAAGGAGTGCGTAATGTACGACCACGAAGCCCAAAGGGCGCAGGGTTTCTTAAAGGGTGGGGACCCGTCGAATTAGGTTTTTGCCGAGAAGATTTTTGGTCTCGCTACTGCTTTCTCGCTTGTCCAGAACCAGCATCAACTTGGATATGTCTGTCATGGCACGTGTCATGGCTGGCATTGGCAAATCTTGGTCCACTCAATGGTGTCATGGGGATTGTGCACGATCACGCACTAACTTTTCGGGCACAAAGATTATGGTGTTTAGAAGCCAATTTGGGATGTAAAAGCCCCTGCCCCCATAATGGTCGCCGACTGGCTGCCAGCTGGTCCCCCTGTCTTAGTACCGATCGGACAGCGCCATCCTACACTATGGATACTGCTATCTGAGCTCTATGCGGCTTAACAGCAACCCCTCGGCGATCCTTTCGCGCAGAGACAATGACTGCGCCTAAGTGCAGTAGGCAGGCCTATTTTGTAGGAAAAATCTCGTAAACTCGACCGCCACCGCTCAATTCAGCAACTGGCTTTACCCACCCCGGTGGCTTGTCTTGGACAAGCCGCGCCACAAAGCTGTTAGGGTCGCTCTCGGCCATGAATTTGAAATGCGTGTCAAACTTGCAGGTGAATACATAGCGAGGGTGATGCTCGTTCAACATAGACTTCGCGACCTCGGGCTGCGCAATCAACCAGCGAATTACCCACAGATTATCGTCTTTGGCTCGGTGATAGCCCGCAAAGGAGGTGCGGTGCAAGGTCTGGCGCAAAATGAACTCTGACGGTCCGAAGGGCGCGATCATAAGACCCGGTGGAAGACGTCGTAGCGCGGCAACATCCTCCGGCTTGAGACAAAAGGCCGCGTCAGTCTCCTCGGGTATGCGAACACCATCAACCAATGTGACCCATGTCTTGTCTGGCATGACAATCGACTTGATTGTTGAGCCTGCAGCAAAAACAAGTGAGGCGCATACAAAGAGGATGGCAAATTTGTGTGACTTTGCTTGAGAAAAGAATTGGGCAAGCAATGGCGTCAAGATAAGCGCTGTCGCAAGCGACAACATCGGGATCCCACGCGAGACCGCCGCAGAGAACAGGAGCCCAACCGCCACCATGCCGAGCGCAGGCAATGTTGCCTCAAGCGTTAAGCGTCCCAACCAAATTGAGTAAACGAAATAGATAAGCGCGACGATGGGCAAGAGCCAGATAAAGACGACACTTCCAGATGCGCCAACCAGTTTGGAGAGGCTCGAATTCTCCGTGATTCCGCTCATCCAATACTTGTCGATCAATGGGTCTTGCAACGGTAATGGATTGAGGCAGGCGGGGAACAACAACACAAGACCGGCAAGAACCCCTCCCCCGACCAGGATCGCAGCAAACAAGCGCTGCCACCAATGTGGGAGGTTGCCCAGCCAGGTAGCCATCAGGACAGCAACCCCACCAGAACTAAAGAGGATGGCTGCAACCGGAACAGTCCAACTGTCGCACCACACATTGGTCCAAGGCTGGGGAATGAAAATCGGTGCGCAAAGAGCGGTCAATGCCAAAGTGCCGTATCCAAAGCCTTTAAGGAACCTTTGTTCGGCCTGAGGATCGAAAACCCACAATAAGCCAAGCGCCAAAATGGCTGAAGCAACATAGGGCACTGCGTCGAATCCGATCACCAGTCCGAAGACTAGACCGACTGCGGCTATGACTCCTGATTTTAGTGTACGAATGCCAACAAAGCCACCAATCAACACCGCAAGTGCGATCATTTGCAAATTATGATGGTCGATTAGGCCTGGGCGAAAATGGATATGGAGAAATGGGAGCTGGATAAGCAGAACCAGAGCCGCCAAGCCGACCACGCGTGTGGTCACGCTTGGCACAATGCGATGGGCGGCCCAGATACAGACAAAAAACAACGGCACCCGATATAGCATCGGAACTGATGTAACCGTGACCACTTCGGCCATCTCACGCCCGATCAGCGGAGTTAGGGCCCAAATGAAGCCCGCCGGAACAATGTCAGCAAGGCGAGGCCAATGCATGGGCGTATAGCCCTCCAGGCCAAAGCGAGTCATGCGAACATCAAACCAAGATTGACCCGCCAGCAGGTCGCGCACTTGTTGCATCCGCATATTGGAATCTGGATCACTGAGGAGATCCAACGAATTGCGGGCATAAGCGCCAACTAAATCTATGCTAGCCATGATAGCCGCAATGATGAGAGCGAAAAGAAAGGCAGTCCGCGGATGGAAAACGTCCCCCGTCTTGCCCGCATTATTCATTGCGGATTTTCTCCGAATACAAAGCGGGAGCGCAGGAGAAAGACTGTAAAGAAGCTAATGCCTACAGCTAAGAGCTTGGCAACAGCGGGTGGCAAATGGAAAACATGCGTAGCGACTGCAACAACCGCGCTCGTAATGCCCAATCCCACAACTCCAGTCAGGATAAAGCCAAGCGCTTCACCAGCACCGGCCTTCCCAACCCTTTCGGACCGAAACACAATTGTGCGCGAAAGGACGTAGCTCACCACCAAGCCCGACAAATAACCCACGGCAGCCGCAAGGACGGCCCCGACCCCGTTATGTGACAGGAGGCTGAAGACCGTAAAGTCAAGGCTCAGCGCCAACGCACTCGCCCCCGTATAGCCGAACAGCTTGCGGAGGAAGGCTGCCCGCCCTGCCAAGAAGGACGGAATCGCTGCTTGAGCGTGACTAGGCTGCATCGGCGACCTTGCGGGGGACGAGTCGCTCACTGGCCAAGGCTGCCTGTTCACCTTCAGTGCCGGATTCATGATATTCGGCGTCTTCATTGACGTTCCAGATATCATAGAGTTTTTCGTTAGCCTGAATATTCTTGACTGTCAGCATGGCAGTCATCATCGCATGGTCTTGATTGTTGTACTTATGCATGCCGTTGCGACCAACCAAATGCAGGGTCGGATAACGCGCATCAAGCGACTCGCGAACAGCTTCAACATGGGACTTATAGGCATCATCATAGACTGGATAGGCTTTTTCCTGACGGACAACACAGCCGCCGGTCACCATTTCTGGCTGAGTCAGACCGAGATAGGCCAGTTCCTTCTTGGCCAACTCAACCAATTCTTCATCCCTTGCACTCCACAGGCCATCGCCCTCAAAACAGAAATATTCTAACCCGACACATGCCATTTCAGGGTCTGGGACCATTTCGGGTGACCAGGAGCGGAAATTCTGGATGCGGCCCACTTTGACTTTTGGATCATGAATATAGATCCAATTATCCGGAAACAAATCCTGTGAACGCACCATAAGAGCGACTGTTAAAAAGTCGCGGAAGCGCAATTGCGCAGCATTAGCAATAGTTGCTGGAGCTGGGGAAATAGCAGCCACCAGTTGAGGAATAGGGGCTGAGCTGATGACATGACGTGCGCGCACAACCTCCTCGTTGCCTTCTCCATCTTGACTGGTCACTATCCAGAATCCTTGGGCCTCATCATAACGTAAGCTCTTCAACGTCTGTCCCATCGACAGAGTTCCACCTTGAACTAGGAATTTGTCGCGTGCCGCATCCCACATCATGCCAGGCCCAAGACGTGGGTAGCGGAAGTTCTCAAGTAGGCTTTTGACTGCCATACCATCATTCTGCTCGCGCTTTCCTAACGAGAATGAGCGCTTCAGCGCATCAAAGATCGCGGTTGAAAGGCTAAGGCCCTTAATCCGCTGAGCGGCCCAGTCGGCCGAAATCTCGTTGCAAGCCATGCCCCATACCTTCTCGGTATAGGTCTTGAAAAAAATGGAGAACAGCTTCTCACCAAATTGGTTCACGACCCATTGCTCAAACGTCTTAGGGTCAGGATGGGGGAAGGTACGGCTCTTAATATAGCTAAGCACGCACACGATCGACCGGAAAATGCCCAGATTTGTCAGCGCCTCAAATGCCTTTAGCGGATAGCTGTAAAACTTACCGTCGTAGAAAATGCGCGACATCCGGGGACGTTCGATGAAGTCATCTGGAAGGATCTCATTCCAGAGGTCAGTTACCTCCCGCGACTTCGAAAAAAAGCGGTGCCCGCCTATGTCAAAGCGATAACCATCAACATTGACGGTGCGGCTGATTCCGCCGACATATGTCTCATCCTTTTCCAAGATATGTACTTGGGCGCCATCCTTGGTCAGCAAGTAGCCTGCAGTCAGACCCGCAGGTCCTGCGCCGATGATAGCCACATCCAAAATCTGACCCGATACTTTCTTCGCCATGTGCGACCCCAATCCCCTGCGTAGCCGACAATAACTACGCGATACTAATCTTCAGCCTTGGTAACTTGCATTGGTAAATAAACAGGCAACGGGGTCTTCAGCTTGTGTCCAAAACAGGGAAGCGATAGGGCCGAATTGCCTTCATCCAAAGTTGTGAACATGAAGTAATGTCATGCACTAATATGTAATTGACGGGCTGACCAAGACGGTTTCAATTCAAGAACTAGAGCGGCGCTTACAGACTGCGCAAAATGAGGGGGAGCACTATGTCTAAGCCATTACCTAGAGCCAAATTTGGACAAAGCAGCGTCTGCATTGTGCTTGCTATCTCTATGCTTCCTCTGCAGGCTTCGGCCCAGACTCTTGCTAGCCAAGCTTCCCCCACAGCCAGCCGCGAGACTGTAAAGGCCAACAGCCAGTTCTCAACGACCTTGCCCTGGGACAATATTAGTGAAGAAAACCTAGCACGACGCGGCTTTGTAGCCACGCTGGACAATCCGGTAATTCGCAACAAAGACGGCAAAGTCGTGCTTGACCTGTCGGCCTATGACTTCGCACAGGGACCTGTACCTGACACAGCAAATCCCAGCCTTTGGCGGCATGCCGGCCTCTTGCGTCTACATGGCCTTTTCCAAGTTGCCCCAAAGATTTGGCAGGTTCGCGGCTTTGACATTTCAGTCATGTCGATCATCGAGACAGACACGGGATATGTTATCATTGACCCACTGACGGCAGCTGAAACTGCTGCGGCTGCAATGGGTCTGGTTCGCAAGCATGTGGGCGACAAGCCTATTCGCGCTGTCATTTATTCTCACAGCCATGCCGACCATTTCGGCGGCGTCAAAGGCATCATCAATGAGGCGGACGTTAAAACCGGGAAAGTGCGCATCATCGCTCCGTCCGGATTCATGGAACATGCCGTTAGTGAAAATCTGGTGGCCGGACCAGCGATGAGCCGTCGAGCCATTTATCAATTCGGCACAACATTGCCGCGTGGTCCAGCAGGCCAAATAGGTGCTGGGATCGGGATGGCGGTCGCAACAGAAGGAAGCCTTGGACTGATAGCGCCCACTGATATTATTGAAAAGACTGGACAGATGTTGACCATCGATGGCTTACGGATTGAGTTTCAAGTGACACCGGGGACTGAAGCCCCTGCAGAGATGAATTTCTTCTTCCCAGACCTAGGCGCGCTCTGCCTCGCGGAAAATGCGAATGTCACAATGCACAATATTCTGCCGCCGCGTGGTGCTTTGGTTCGAGATTCCAAAGCCTGGGCAGAATATCTAACAGAAAGCATGACACTATTTGGGTCGCGAACAGAAGTGATGTTTGTTTCCCATGGCTGGCCGCGGTGGGGCAAAGCTGAGGTGGCCACCTACGTTGCCAACCACCGTGATGCCTACAAATATCTTCACGACCAGTCCGTGCGGCTAATGAATCAAGGCCTGACGGCCACCGAGATCGCAGAAGTCATCGCTCTCCCAGAAGTCCTAACCCAACAATGGTATAACCATGGTTACTACGGGACGATGAGCCACAATGCTAAGGCGGTCTACCAACGTTATCTGGGTTGGTATGATGCCAATCCGGTCAATCTTAACCCTTGGCCGCCCGAGCAATTGGCTAAGCGTTATATTGAGGCGTTGGGCGGGCCCGATAAGGCGTTGGGCTTGGCCCTAAGTGCGCTGGAGACCGGTGATTATCGCTGGTCGGCCGAACTGGCGAGCAGGCTAGTCTTTGCTGATGCAACTAATCAGTCTGCCCGAGAGATTCTAGCTCGCTCGTTTGAGCAAATGGGCTATCAAGCCGAAAGCATGCTCTGGCGGAATATGTATCTGACTGGAGCGCAAGAAGCCCGAAAAACCCCGATCACCGCAAGTGCCGGAACCGTTTCTCCTGATATGATTGGTGCGATCTCAACTCCGCAATTGTTCGATCTTTTGGCCATTCGGGTAGATCCCGAAAAGGCCAAAGACAAGAATATCGCGATCGGCTTTGTCTTCCCTGACCGCAATGAACGTTACAAGGTGACCTTGCGCAATTCGGTCATGGTGACTGAAGCGCTCGGCAATGGTCCTGTGGATGCAACTGTAACGATGCCACGTACTGCCTTTCTTGGCATGCTGTTTTCAGGCGTCAGCCCAACGAGCCTTGTGCTGCGAGGCATCATGAAAATCGATGGGCAGACCGATGCCCTACGGACCTTCATGGGTAGCCTTGATGCGGCAACACCACGCCCACCCTTCCCGATCGTCACGCCTTAGGGTCTTAGCGACCTGCGGCAATCTATCGCAGACTAGACCGGCCAAAGCCGTGACACGATCGACGGCTGTGGAGTATGGATCTGCCATGAATAATGCATCTAAAGACCAAGAGATAATTGCGGCTGCAATCGCGATAAATGCGCCGTTTGTTGGCCGCTTGCGGTCGCGGACATTGGTAAGCTCGCGTTGGTTTGCTTTGATCGGTCAGTTCATCACTGTGCTGGTGGTGCATTTCGGCTTCAACTTCGAGCTGCCACTGCTAGCCTGTCTGCTGACAATTGCAGCCAACATCACCCTCAACATCATTATCACAGTGGGACTTCCGCCTCAGAGGCTGGTGCGACAGTGGGAAGCGGCAGCGCAGCTGACCTTTGATGTTCTGCAATTGGCACTGTTGCTCTATCTTACCGGCGGAATTGCAAACCCATTTTGCCTTTTACTCATCGCGCCAGCCACAATCGCGGCCTCAACTCTGCAGCCACGCTGGACCTTAAGCATTGTTGGAGTGACCATTCTCAGCGTTGGGGTACTTGCACTTTACTCCTACCCTCTGCCCTGGAACCCGCCCGGGGGATTTATGTTGCCGGCGCTATATCAATTTGCCATGGCCTTCGCGATCATCATCGGTCTGTTGTTTACCGCCAGCTATGCGTGGCGGGTATCGCTTGAGGAAAGCCAACTCGCCGATGCCCTAATCGCTACCCAAGAGGTGCTGGCGCGGGAACAGCGACTGGCAGCTTTGGGAGGTCTTGCGGCTGCCGCGGCCCATGAGCTGGGCACACCACTGGCAACGATCCAGGTTACGGCAAAAGAGATGCTGCGTTCCTTACCGCCGAAAAGTCTGGATCTTGAGGACGCCGAACTCATTCTTTCCCAAGCTCAGCGTTGTCGGGAGATTCTGCGCAATCTAACCAATCAGAAGGAAATCTCGGAGTCGGTCACAGAAACCCTCCCCTTCGGCCAGTTACTCGAGGAAGTTGCCGAACGTCATCCTGATCTTGGCCACAAGGCCGTGTTGTTCGACATCCAAGGCCCCGAGGGCAAAGGCGAACTAATGGTTATACGCAAGCCAGCTATACTTTATGGGCTCGGGAACATGCTCGAGAACGCCATTCAATATGCCAATCAGGCGGTCACGGTCTCAGCCAAATGGGATGAACGCAGCGTTCGAGTGACTATTTCTGATGATGGACCAGGGTTTGATGAAGTGGTGCTTGACCGGCTAGGCGAGCCTTATGTCACGACAAGCCTGCAAGGACCTATAAACACTAATTCGCGTGAAGGGATGGGCCTTGGCTTTTTCATTGCCAAGACGCTTTTGGAGCGCTCTGGCGCACAGGTCTCATTTTGGAATAATACAGGAGCCAGCCGGGGAGCGGTCGTTCAAACCGTCTGGCCTTTCTCAGCAATTGCAGCCAAGAGTTGAGTCTAGAGGCATATCGTCACCTGCGACGTCTTGTCACTTGCTATTATTGTGTTTTCAGTCCACGGATAGGCATGGCTTCTGAAACAACAATCGACACTTTGCCTGACCGTTCCCTGCTTGTCATGGACGATGATGCACCGTTGCGCAATCGATTGGCGCGCGCTTTGGAAAGTCGAGGCTTTTCAGTCAGGACGGCTGCCGGGGTAGAAGAGGCGATGACAATTGCGCGCATTGACCCGCCCGCATTTGCCGTTCTCGACTTGCGCCTAGAGGATGGCTCTGGCCTATCAGTGGTCGAAGAATTGCACATCAGGCGCCCCGACGCCCGCGTCGTTATGTTGACAGGTTATGGAAATATTGCCACCGCGGTCGCTGCCGTAAAAGCCGGAGCTGTGGATTATCTGTCTAAGCCGGCTGATGCCGACGATGTTGTAAAGGCCTTACTTGCCCAAAGTGACAATCTGCCTGACCCGCCGGCAAATCCGATGAGCGCGGATCGTGTTCGCTGGGAACACATCCAGCGGGTTTTTGAGCTGTGTGGCCACAATGTGTCAGAGACTGCTCGCCGACTGAATATGCACAGGCGAACCCTTCAACGCATCCTGGCCAAGCGCGCGCCGCGCTGAAGACTAGAGAAGTCGACCAGCAAGGCTGGGCTGCAACCCCCGATGAGTGAGCTATCTGATATGTGATAGGCTCTGCTTTCAGTTGAGCGTGAGACGAGAGGTCGGGTTATCTTGACGGACGCGTCATCATGCCTGACGATGGGCCGTAACAAGGTCGCCATCTAAGTGCGGACCCGATACTATGCTCAAAGGACGCTGACTTTGGAACATCTCGACGTGCTAATTGTGGGTGCAGGCATTTCAGGCATCAGCGGTGCTTATCATTTGAAAACCTCTTGCCCGAGCAAGCGCTTTGCCATTTTCGAAGGGCGCTCAGCGATTGGTGGGACTTGGGATTTATTCCGATACCCCGGAATTCGGTCAGATTCTGATATGTACACGCTGGGATTCTCCTTTAAGCCTTGGCGGGAGGCTAAGGCCATTGCGGATGGGCCTGCAATCCTGCGCTATTTGCATGAGACCGCCAATGAATTGGGTATCAAGTCCTTGATCCGGCTCAATCACCGAGTAGTAGCCGCGGATTGGGACAGCCAGCAAGCACGCTGGATCATAACCTACCGGCACGGACCAAATGGTGAGCTGACACAATTATCAGCCAATTTCATTTATATGTGCACAGGCTATTACAATTATCTCAAAGGGCATCGACCAGACTTTCCCGGAGAAGATGCCTTCGAAGGCGACATCATTCATCCCCAGTTCTGGCCTGAACATGTGGATTATCGCGGAAAAAGGGTGGTCATTATCGGTAGTGGTGCCACGGCGGTCACTTTGGTGCCAGCCATGGCCGAAACCGCGGGCCATGTGACCATGCTGCAACGTTCACCCACATATGTGGTCTCCCGTCCTGGGGAGGATGCATTTGCCAATTGGTTGCGAAAAGTCCTACCGAGCAAGCTGGCCTATGGGTTGATCCGTTGGCGCAACGTTTTGTTCCAGCTGTACTTTTACACCATGGCGCGCAAATTTCCCGACAAAGTCAAAGAACGGCTGTTAGCAATGCTCAGAAATGAACTACCAGTCGATTTCGACATGACCCGGCACTTTACGCCAAGCTACAATCCTTGGGACCAGCGGCTATGTTTGGTTCCCGATTCTGACCTCTTTACTGCCATCAAAAGCGGCAAGGCCAGTGTTGCGACCGACCATATCGACCATTTTGATGCCGGTGGGATCATGCTGACGTCGGGCCGACATCTTGATGCCGATGTAATCGTAACGGCGACTGGACTTGAATTGCAAGTTTTGAGCGGGGTGCCTTTCTCCGTCGATGGCCGCAGGGTCGATTTCGCAGAAACCTTCTCTTACAAAGGTATGATGTTCAGCGGTGTACCCAATCTGGCCTCTGCTTTTGGCTATACTAATGCATCCTGGACCCTGAAAGCTGACCTCACTGCCGAATATGTATGCCGCCTAATCAATCATATGGATTCTAATGGCCAAGCCTATTGTGTACCACAAAAGGGCCATGAAGAATTAGAACCTGCCCCATGGCTTGATTTCACTTCTGGCTACGTCACCCGGGCGATGGCTAGCTTTCCCAAACAAGGCCATGTCTCACCTTGGAAAGTCCATCAGAATTATCTGCTTGACCTCTTGGCCTTCCGATTTGGCAAGTTAGATGATTCCGTAATGCATTTTGCTGCCCGCCCCGCGCCCTCAGGCAGTTCGATCAGCCTAGACTAACTTGCCCGGTCGCTTTGTCTGGGTGACAAGCAGCTATGTCAACGTCGCCTCCCCTCCCCTTTGATCTACCGTTCATCGTCATCGGGGCAGGCCCTGCTGGCCTGTTTGCTGCCGAAAAGCTTGCCCAAGCCGGTCATCGCGTTCGTGTCTTCGACGCAATGCCATCGGTCGGCCGGAAGTTTCTGATGGCAGGCCGGGGTGGTCTGAACTTGACCCATAGCGAAGCCCTACCCGGTTTCATGCGTCGCTATGGGCAGGCTGAGGCTTGGGTGGCACCTTGGCTGAACGGCTTTAGACCCGACGATCTCAGGGCATGGGCGGAAGGTCTGGGCCAGCCGTTATTTGTGGGGTCAAGTGGGCGTGTGTTCCCCCGATGCTTCAAAGCCTCTCCACTTTTGCGTGCCTGGTTGGACCGAATGCACTTACTGGGTGTTGAAATAATCCCGTCGGCTCGATGGATTGGCTTCTCACCAGATGGTGCCGCGTCCTTCCGGCATCTGAATGGGCAAATCACTAATGAAAAGGGAGCGGCCGTCCTCTTGGCCCTGGGGGGTGCTTCATGGCCTAGGCTGGGATCAGATGGTGATTGGATTGATCGCCTTTCTTCACTAGGGGTGGGTGTTACCCCGATAGAAGCTGCCAATTCTGGCGTGCTGCGAGACTGGAGTGTGGAGATGCAGAGCCGCTTTGCGGGAGCGGTTGTTAAGAACGTCCGTGTCAGTCTCAATGAAGCGACCGGACGCGGGGATTTAATCATCACGCGGAATGGAATTGAAGGTGGCCCGATCTATGCCATCACTCAAACTCTTCGCGGGGCTTTCAGGGAAGGCCCCATCAATATCCAAATCGACCTAAGGCCCGACATAGCGATCGAAACCCTTGCCAAGCGTTTGGACAGGTCCCGCCCCGGCCAATCTGCGACTACGAAACTAAAAACGGCGTTGCGTTTGTCACCTGCAGCCATCGCCCTCATGCGTGAGGCAACGTCCAATCACCTGCCGGCACATCATGGAGACCTTGCTCAATTGGTGAAACAAGTTGTCTTGCCATTCGCTGGGCGGGGAGGTCTTGATCGGGCAATCTCGACCTCGGGAGGGGTTAGCCGTGAAAGTGTCGATGACCACTTGATGCTACGGGCTTTACCAGGCGTGTTTGTTGCTGGAGAAATGCTTGATTGGGATGCCCCAACTGGGGGTTATCTGCTGCAAGCGTGCTTCGCCAGCGGCTACCATGCAGCTCAAGGTATGCTGAATTGGCGCAAAGCCTATTGACCGAGACGCTGTTTCCCGCCCTGCCAAACCCCCAACAGATTACCGCCCTCGGTGAGACGAACAAAATCAGCCCTGCCCCCGGCCCGAAGCGTGCCTAGCTTGTCCATCAAACCCATGGCTCTAGCAGGCGCGAGGCTAGCCATGGTCAGGGCATCTTCCAAAGAAGCACCACCCTGCGAGACCATAGTTCGAACCCCATCGAGTAGCGATAGGTTGGACCCCGCCAACACCCCATCGGGGGTGTAACAGGTGAGGCCACGCGCCTCAATTTTTTCGCCCTTGAGCATAAACCAGTCCTGAGCCGACCCCATGGTCGGCATCGCGTCACTCACCAAAACGGTCCTTTCCGGTCCAAGAAGACGGGCGACCAACTTAAGATTGGCAGGATGGACATGCACGCCATCAGCAATCAAACCAGCAAAGGAGTGTTGGCTTGTCAACGCGGCACCAACAACACCAGGTGCTCGGCTCGTTAGTGGGCTCATTGCATTGAAGATGTGGGTGAAACCCCGAAGCCCTTCTCCTTCAGCCAACAAGATTTGTTCATATGTTGCTTCAGTGTGGCCGGCGAAGACCTGCCCTCCCCGACGGGCAAGCTCGAAAATTGCGCCATCTGGTGCGGTTTCGGGTGCCAAAGTAATCAGTGTCTTGCCAAGCCGCAGACTGGACAGTAGCTCGATGGCGGCTTCGTCTAGGACTCGAAATTTACGCGAATCATGAACGCCCTTGCGCATCGCGTTCAAAAACGGACCTTCCAAATGGATCCCCGCAACACCAGGTATGCCCGCCTCAATAGCAGCATCAACCGCGCTGATCGCTGTTGCCACTTTATCAAGATCATCGGAAATCAATGTCGGCAAAAAGCTAGTTGTCCCCCGCTTCAGATGGGCTTCTCCAATGGCTGCAATAGCTTCAATCGTAGGAGAATCGTTAAACAGGACACCGCCTCCGCCATTCACCTGCAAGTCAAGGAGGCCAGGGGCCAAATAATCTCCGGATAGATCAATCACTTCGGCATCGGGCGGCGTCGGTAGGTTTTTACCAATGGCCTCGATCTGACCATTAGCGACAACCAGTGTCGCATCTGACAACAAGCCTTTGGCTGTCAATAAACGGCCATTTAGAAAGATTTGACGCATCAGTGAGTCTCGGTCACTTTTTTTAGCCAAGGCGGTGAATCGGGGTTTCGCCCACGTGCACGGGCCAAAGCCTCCGCACAGGCATAGAAAGATGTCACCTGACACAGCGGTAGAATCAGCGGATGAAGACCTTTTGGCGTCGGCAGTTCATACGCCCCTGGAAAAGGGCCGCCGGACGAAAACACCTGTGCGTGCCGGGCTGTAAACTCTTCGCTCAAAGCTGCATATCCCCCCGCCGCCGCATCTTGAGGCGCAATCATCAGTACTGGGAAGCCCGATTCGACAATCGCCATTGGACCGTGTCGAACTTCTGCAGCGGAAAAGGCCTCCGCATGTAACCCGCTCGTCTCCTTCAGCTTTAGAGCCATTTCATGAGCGATTCCGAATGTGATACCTCGACCGATCACAAACAAGCTTCGAGCAGAAAGCAAAGTTTCAGAGAACTTTGTCCAGTCCGCATCAAAAGCCGCCCGGACAGGCTCGCTCGCTTTGGCCAGGGCGGTAAGCAATTGGCTATCTTCGGCCCATTCGCCAACAAGGTGCAAGATTGCGGCTAAGGAGGCGATGTATGATTTTGTGGCTGCCACAGCCCGCTCCGGTCCAGCATGAAGCGGGATGAAGACATCCGCTTCTTGAGCTGCTGGCGACAGCGCATCATTGACCATTGCGACCACATAAGCGCCAGCTTGTCTAGCGAAACGCATGGAAGTGAGAATGTCAGGGCTCTTCCCAGACTGTGAAATCACCAGAAACAAGACCCCATCCAAATGCCGCAAAGGGGTGGCAAAGATGGAGGATGTTGAAGGGGCATGGGAGGCGACCAGCGTTTCAAGCCGGGTCTCGATAACATATTTGGCAAATCCTGCCGCATGATCAGATGATCCCCTGGCACAAGTCAGAACGAGTTTTGGGGGTGTCGCACGTAGGCGGGCCCCCAGTTGACGCATTAGAAGTGCATTCTGTTCAAATTGGTGATGAATAATTTGGGCGGCCTCAGCGGCCTCTTGCTTCATCCAGGTCTGTTTCACGCTCAAATGGGACTCCTGTCACGGTTTGCAGATACATGCCTTGCCATACTCACCCCGCCAGCACCTATATTAGTCTGATAAAGCTATCGCGGTGGAAAGGGCAAGCGACATGGCATTTTGGTTGCTAAAGACAGAGCCTGAAAGCTTTTCCTGGGCCAACCAAGTAGCGCGCGGCGTGACCGGCGAGCCTTGGACGGGCGTCCGCAATCATCAGGCGAAAAACTTTCTCAAAGAGATGGTTCAAGGCGATTTGGCATTTTTTTATCATACCGGCGTGGAGAAACAGATTGTCGGGATTGTCGAAGTCCAAACGTCAGCCTACCCAGACCCAACCGATCCGCTATGGCTCGCGGTGGATGTTGTCGCACAACGGCCACTGACCAAGCCAATTAGTCTTGCTGAAATCAAAGCCGACCCACTACTTGCAGAAATGGCTCTGGTTACATCACCGCGTTTATCGGTTCAGCCGGTTGGCCCGAACCATTGGGATCACATTTTGCGCAAGACCGGGTCTGCAAAGTGCTGAATCCTCAGCGATCTGTATTGCTTTCAGTTTTGAAGATTCGCCCATAAACTAAGAAGTTGAATGTTGAGGCTATTAGTGTGCCGGCTGCCATGGCGATAATCCAGGGAAAGTGACAAAAAATAGCAATGGTGAAAATCGCATAATTAATGCCCAACCCTACAAGGCTTGCTCCAACATAGGCCACAACTTCTCTTGCTTCGGGCAAGCCGGATTTGTTGAAAGTCGCCCAACGATTGAGCATAAACGTAAACAGGACCACGACGATCAATGATAAAGCGCGGCTAAGATAGAGGCTGAAACCGATACTTGTCATGGCAAACACCAGGCCAGCGTCCAGCAAAAAAGCCACACTCCCGACAAGAATGAATCGTATAATCCGGTCTGTGGCGGGTGCCTTCAGAAATGTCGAAACAATTCTCACTCCGGCCCTCACAAATCACAAGAAACCAACTAGCAGATCGGTGATCATTGCGCGCATCTGGTTCTGTTCACAATCCTCGACACAAGATAAGCTGGGAAAAGTCGTCAAGGTCAGGTTTAAGATCTTGATCTTTCGGGGTCAGATTAAGCCTTCCCACTGATCTTGGAACAGACTTGTTCGCAGCTTTGGCGCAATTGTCAAAGCTACTTCCTGTTTATCTGTCCTAGGTTGACCTGCTTTATGTCCCTGCCAACCAATTCAAACCCAAGTTCTGTTGCACAGCGTTCCATTTTGAGCTGGTCGATCAGGTCTGTTTTGATTCTTGCTATCTGTGCGGCGATTTACCAGGTCTTGGGCCCGTATTGGGCCCGGGTTCAGATGTGGAACCTAATCGATAACGATGATGCCATGCGGGTCCTCCAGGTTCGCGATTGGTTGGCGGGACAGGCATGGTTTGATGTTTCCCAGCATCGTCTAACGCCGCATCCAATTAGCAACATTCATTGGTCACGCTTTGCAGACCTACCGCTTGCAATGACTATGATGATTACAAGAGCTACTCTGGGCGGAGAATTGGGGGAGAAGGCGGCTGTATTTGTCACTCCTGTTTGGCTTGGCGTTGTTTATGTGCTTGTGGGTGTCAAAGCCTCAATTGCACTGGGCGGCAATAAATCCATGATCCCAGCGGTTTTTCTTGTGGCCGGGGCTCCTGCTGCTTTAGCCTATTTCCTGCCGGGTCGGGTCGATCACCACGGATTGCAACTCATTCTGCTGGTAACGGCAATTTGGGGCCTTGTATCATCATCTCAGAAAATGGCGGGGTTGAGTGGAGCTGCAATCGCCATCGGCATTGCGATTGGGCTTGAGACTCTGCCAATGCAGCTTATCCTAATAGCCTGGGTTGCACTGCGTTGGGCATGGCGAGGAAACGATGTGGCGACACAGACCCGCTGGTTTGCCACCTGTTTGGCCGTAGGTTTAGCCTTGTGCTTTGTTGCAACTGTTCCAGCCGAGAAATGGGCTCTGCCTATAAATGATGCAATGGGGCGTGGCCACGTCGTACTCGGCATACTAGGTGGCATTCTGTTGACGGCCGGGTCGCACCTTTCAAAAGAGACAAAAGTCGACAGAATGGGCTTGGTCATCCGGCTTCTTATACTTATCGGGATTGGGATTGTGGTCCTCAGTGGGTTATTTGTTTTCCCAGAGCTGATTGTCCCGCCCTATTCTAAACTTGACCCATTATTGCTGCGTCTTTGGCTTAACAATGTTAGTGAAGCCAAACCATTGTCAGATGCGCTTTTGAGCACCACTCTTGGCTTTGCAGTATTTCCAGTTATTGCAGGCCTTATCAGCATTGTTGCTATTGGTTGGGCCAAAGGCAAAGAACGAGACCTTTGGGTTCTGGCTGCAATGACGATTTTAATGTCGGTAGGACTTGCTATTTTCTGGCAAGCTCGCACGTCTGGTCTTGCTGCTGCGGTGTCGGGCGTTATGGCGGGTGGTTTGATTGGTAAGATTTCGGAATTCATCAGCCTGCGTGCAGCCTTGATGGTAGCTTTGGTGTTAAATCCTATTGTCCCGGGCTTTTTTGGGGCGAGTATTGCTCGAATGTTCGAACCCAAGAGCGGTAAGTTCAAAGTGGGCGGTGGGGCTGGATGCTATACGCAACAAGCCTTTGCGACTCTCAATCAGCAAAAGCCGGGTCTAGTAATTGCACCGATCGATATGGGTGCCCGCATTCTGTTGACCACGCGCCATCAAGTTCTTGCCGCCCCCTATCACCGCAACGAGACCGGCAATCTTGCCTCATACCGGGTCTTTATGGCCAAGTCTGATCAAGCCAAGGCCATGGTCGCAGGTTTGAGGGGAGATTATGTCGCCATTTGCACCCGGTCTGCGGAAATTGCCATTTTGTCTCGTGAGGGACCCGGGGGTCTGATGGCCGACTTGTCGTCGAACAATATCCCTGACTGGCTGATGCCTTTGCCTAAGGCCAAAGGTTCGGATGTGCGTCTGTTTAAAGTCCAGCTTGACGAGAACCGAATCGGTGGGTGATCCCCCGAGTTTTAGCAACTGCAAGGCTAACGGCTCAGGTTGTTTTGCTTTAGAAGTTTGTTTCTAAGGTGTTTATAGTAGCAATCGTCAGATAGTCAGCCATCACCTGCAGATGTGATTCGGGGTATTGCACACTCGCCCCTGCTCGTGTTGTTAGCAAGCGGGAAAAAGGAAGCACACGTGTCGAAACGCCCCAAAGGCCCCCTGCCCTATTCGGCCCCTGGCATTGGCGCGGCATGGCTGGGACATGTCGCGATCTTTGGCTTCGGTGATGGCCACCTAAAGCTGGGGGAGACCATCGTGAAAGTTCATGCAGGTGCTATGTTAACCATGCAGGCTAGCCCGGACCGGTCTACCATTTGGACCAGCGGAGATGATGGCAGATTGGTTGAAACTGATGCGAGCGGGCACATGCACGAGCATCTGACGCTTCCGCGTAAATGGCTCGACTCGATAGCATTGGACCCAACCGGTGACGGCGCAGCGGTTGCTGCTGGGCAAACCGTTTACATTATTCGTCGATCAGGAAAGCAGGTGGATGTTCGCCCTCCA
This sequence comes from Candidatus Phycosocius bacilliformis, assembly GCF_003112735.1. Lineage (GTDB taxonomy): Bacteria > Pseudomonadota > Alphaproteobacteria > Caulobacterales > Aquidulcibacteraceae > Aquidulcibacter > Aquidulcibacter bacilliformis. The sequence continues at coordinate 114,881 of NZ_BFBR01000009.1, read as the reverse complement.
CGAGGTCCAACCGCACTGGCCTTTACAAGAGATGGCCAGGAGCTGGCTGTCGCTCATGGCGGTGGTGTGTCCCTTTACGAGGCTGAGACGGGCACCAAGGTGCAGGATATTCCTTGTGCTGGCGGTCCTGTATCGATTTGCTATGGACAAGAGGATTCATTTTTGTTCGTCGGTTTGTCGGAACCTGCCTTGGCTGGCTGGCGGCTTGCCGATGGACAAGCTTTTAAGATGGGTGGTTATCCAGCAAAGCCCCGTCAATTATGTTTAAACGACACTGGAACAGTGCTGCTTACTTCTGGCGGTCCTGCCTTGCTGGCTTGGCCGCTTTTGCCTGGCAAAGGTCCGATGGGGCAATCCGCTGGGGTCTATAGATCTCGTTTGGGCCTAGCCACTTCTGTTGCTGCTCTTAATGGGCGAACTCTCGTCGGTTGGTCAGATGGTGGTATCGATGAAGTTGATCTTGCGACTGGTCAGTTTAAACATGTTCACGGTCCTCGGCCGCGTCAACAATTGTTGGAGGATCCCCGTAAAATGCGGCGTTCTATTATCGATATGGCTTTGCACCCGAGTAGTGCTCGATTTTGCTTTGTTGGCGAGGATGGTACATTTGGGCATGGTTGGTTAAATTGAACTTTTATGTCCTAGCGGGTTTTAATCGTTGGGCTTGGGCACAAGTTGTGTGTGCCTAAGCCCATTTAGAAAGAGTCTTAAGAGAAGAGTTAAAGAGTTAACCGCGGCAGTTGGCTTGTTTTTCGTCTATATTTCAATGTCATAAAAGCATCTAAAGCGGGCGTTCCCCCGTGGTTTGGCGTTTGATACCCCGTAGCTTTCGTGGGCGTTCCACCGCTAACTCGGTGGCCTATCCCCCGTAAGAAAGTGTGCGTTCCCCCGAGATGGCAAAGACCATTGAAGTTTTGGGATTTTACGCTTGAGAATGTCGTTCGTTAGGCACCGTAACTTAGGTCTGACGTGCCTGTCTGCGGGTGTGCTATGTCACTTCCCGTGAAATTGGTGGGTGATCCCCCGTCTTGTTTTCCCATTGGCTTTACAGGGGCAAGTCACGTTGAAGTCGGGCCATTCGGTCTGAATAGACTTGGTCAAATTCCAGCAGTGCCTCACTTGCGAAGGTGCGCTCCCCGGCGTCACGGCGAAGAAAATGGGCCGCCGGTGTTCCATCCGCTGCCTTGACGATCTTGATTGAATACTCGGGCAATTCATCGCGATCAGCAATCTTGCGCATCATGCGAGCAAACTCTTTCGGCTCGGAATCAGACCCGGTTTTGTCTTTGAGAACGGAGAATCGGCAAAGCCAGCCATTTTTCTGGTCCCCAGCATGTTTGCGCGCAATTCGATACAAAGCGCGTTCCAATCCCCCAGTCAAATTGAAATAATCAGGGTGCATGGTCAGCAATTGCTTTTCTTGTGTGACCCCCTCATAGATCCAGTTCGACAAGGTAATCCGCAGTGCGCGCGGCTGTTCAGTGATTGGGTCTACTTCAATATCCCATTCATCGATCCAGGAGAACCGCCTGTCTCGCCCCCTCTTGGCGCGCAATGACGTAAAGATCGTTGTGGAGGCGAGCCTATCCAAAGCGGCGCGCAATTCCTGATACCCCTTCCCGCCTGTATCGCGCTTGATTGCGCGCAATAGATCGTAGGCTGTTGTGCGCAATGTCCGAGGCAGATCATTAACGCCCTGTTGCTTTAGGCGGTTCAGGGCCGATGCTGCCCAGATTAGGATGTCGGCGTCCCATATTGTTGCCATACCATAAGCGGGAACGGCTTCGACTTTGACCCATACCTCGCCATCGGGGCTTCGATAATCGATCGGCTTCAATCGTTTGCGTTTCTGCAACGAGAAGAATGGCCGCTCCATCGTCTCCCGCTGGTCTTTGAGCGGGATATCATGCACCATTGGGATAAAGAAATCGAACTGGGGATCATCCTTGCGTCGCCCGGACATGGCAGTTCCTCTCTTTCGAACGTCGCTTCAGGCTGTGGTGCGACTGTGCAGAGCTAATTCCTGTTTGAGGACACCCATATCCAATTCAAGAAGCTTACTCTGTCGAGTGTGCCGATTCTCGGGGGCGACCAAGTCGAACGCTCGTCAAAGCGTCACTCCTCACTATATCAGATTCTAATGGCGGGTGGATGTGAGGCTCGACAGCATGTGGACATGCCGACGCGTCTAAATGTGGCAATGTGTGATTAACCACGAAACTACCAGATGGCTCATCGGATTAAGATGCTGACTGGCCTAACGTTCGCCCATCGGGTGCTTGCCATAATGCCGCAGAACAAAATCGAGCCCCTCGCCGACGAGATGTTGGATTGTGACATCCCGTTCGGCAGCTAGAATGCGCAAAGACCGAGACAGTTCTGGACTGAAATAGCCCGCGACCATGACCCGACCGTCGCGCGCCTTTGGCTTGGCAGCTGATGGCAGAGCAAAGCTTGGAGGCGCATAGGTTTGCACTCTGGGCTCCGCTGCTAAAGGGGGCTTAAAAGGCTGCTCAGGTTGGGCTGCGATTTCTGCGGCGACTGAATTGCTGGTCGCAAAGGCGGCTCCGTTGGGCTGAGCCGCGACGGCGGCCAGCCGTGCTGCAAGGCTTGGTGCTTTAGCCATGGTGTTTCCCTTCCTTATCTGATCTCACGTATTTATGCCGCTTGGGCTATTGAGCTTGGCTTTGTTAGACGTCCCATCATCCAGTCCAACACAGCGTCGATTTCGCATGCAGCCTTGCAGCCTGGCTCGTATTCACCTGCGGTGTGTCCATCAACAACAGCATGGCGATAAGCTGCTCTCTCGGTCAGGCACACAGGAGCCAAGGGCATGCCAATGCCACGCACAACCGCAGCTGCATCTTCTACTAAAGCCGCTGCCCGGGGCGGAACAGCATTGAAAATGGTGAATGCAGGCTTTTGGGCGATCCGCATGAGCTCACCAGTCGTTTTGATGGCATGAAGGTCAAAGGCGCTAACACGGGTTGGTACTAACACCAGATCAGCGGCTCGAGCGGCTGACACAGCTGCCGCGTCGGCGGCTGGCGGACTGTCGAGGATGCACAAATCCACCCCCGCTTGCTTTGCCTCTTGCAAGGTCGCGTCCAATCGAGTGTAAGGTGTTGCAACCACAGCAGGATTGTCCCCGCCGCGCCAGTCACCCCATTGAGCTGCGGTGGCTTGGGGGTCAAGGTCAATCAGGGCGACTGACAGGCCTTTGGCGGCCGCAGCAACAGCCAAATGGACCGAAAGCGTGGTTTTTCCAGCCCCGCCCTTTTGGCTTACAATCGCAACAACGTGCATTTTCCCCTCCTCGTGTCCACATGTAGTCATGTGGCAGTTACGTCGTGTCGACATGGCTGAGTCCTGACCCTAGGAGGTCTCCACAAGTGGCCGACACAGACATGACCAAATGTGGTCACTCCGAGAGCCGGACTTGTGGATTTGCGGGTAGCTCCCCATGTCCACATGTCGAAACTCTAGCGTTGAACCCTTAACGATTTCTTATCGAAGCTTGCAGAAATCGGCGGTTAGACACGTGGGCCTTTGTTTGGTGGCGTTGATGCTTATTTGCTGACAAAGGCCCTCCTGGTCGATTTCTGTGGCGTCTAGGCTATGAACTGGCAGCATGCCTAGCTCGATCGAAGCCTTCCAAAGCTAAAGTGGTGCCCAATGGCACCATAACGTGCCTTCTTGAGTTCGAGGCCCGTGATTTTGGACCAAAGACCACATATCCACACCCCTACATGTCGGCGCCTCAAGTTGCAAATGTGTGGAGTCGCAGTCATGCCCATGAGCGGATGATCCCGCCTTTGGGTACGTCGACGTGCCGTCTCCAAATACGTGTGGACACTTCGGGACGCCTAAGGAGAGGACATGTGGAGAAAATCGTGGGCCTGTATCAGCCGACTGCAGATCAAGAAGGCGGGCAGGGTGCCTCTGTGAAGGTAATCGCGGCCAGTGGAAACCAAATTCAGGCCACCAAAGCTACATTGCGCCTAACTGCAAGCAGCCTCTGGCTGGCGGGTGTCGCTTCGGCAGCATTGATATATCGCCATGGCCATGGTTTGAGCATCCGCCTGACGCGCCAGGGACCAGATTGGTTCAGGGTATTGCCAATCAGGTTCCCCATGTCCGGCCTCGCGCCATATGACGGCGACAGCGTCATGGATCAGTCCATCGAGAATAATGTCTTGATCCAAGCGAAAGTCTGGATCTTGCTCATGGCGATTAGCAAGTACATTTAAAGCTTCCAGACAAAAGGTGCGATATGAGGGGTCCCTTATCGATTCGAGCCGGACCTCAATCTCTAGGGCAAAGTCCTTTTCCCAGGCCGTCAAGTCTGAACGGGCAATCGCGGCGTCCAGTCGATTATTTGCGCCAAATACAATCCCTGGGCAGACATGGAGCAACGACCACAGCCGGGCGAAGAAGTCGCTGCCGACCCGGGTTAAGACACCCAGACGGTCCCGCCAGCGTTCCCAGTCTCCTGCAATGACATTAGCTGAGGGAGTGAGTGCAAAGTTCGGGGCAGGGGAGACGACCGCCCGTACAGATGGAGTTTCCAGCAGGATTGCCTTAACTCGGTCGAATATTACGCTTGGCGGTTCGGCTATCAAATTGTCCATACCACCGTCTTCTTCCTGAGCTAAACGCCGCACAATTTCTGTCAATCGGATTGTTCGCATACCTTTGACGGCTGTTGAATCTGCCTTGCTGAATAGACCAAGCGCCTGCAGAACCTCTTGGGCGATTACAGCATGGAGTTTGGACTGCAGGCCTTCTTCAACCAACTTTACCAGATCAGGCTCTGTAATCGGCCGGGTGATGACACGCCCTTCGCCCAAGGCAAGCCGTCGGAGCCGCACGACAATGTCCTTGGCCGAATCCTGTAGCCGGGGGTCCGTCCGTTGCAGCCAAGCAGCTGCTTTGCGAGCTGTTGACCAATCACCCATCAGTCCGGCAGCATGATACATGGCCTCAGCATAGCCTAAATCCCCATTAGTAATGGCCTCTTCAAGCCCTTGACTGGGGGAGGTCAGGGATGATGCGAGCCCGATCAATTGGGATGGTTCTAGCCCAAGCGGTGGAAGAGCCGGTCCGAGGTCACGCCAATGTGACTGAGTGGCCAAAGCTTCTCGCAAACAGCATAGTCTTGTACGAACAAAATCCACCTGGCCGCGTTCAACCTCGTGCAACAGGCCAATCAGGCGCTCTACGCCGGTTCCACCAATTGCAGCTGCATCCAAGCATAGAACGAAGATAGGATTATCACTCCCTCGCCAGTGGCGCGCCAGATAGCGCAAATCCCCGCGCAACCGACGTGCCCGCGCGGCAGCATCATAGCGGATATGGTGATCATGCGCATCGAGGAGAGTTGGTGAAAACACAAGCGGCTGACCTGCAACCTGATAGACATAGGCGTTAGCCAATGGCCCCAACCGTTTATCCGGTCTGCCAGTTAGCCCCAAGTCGCAGTTAGCACCAATGTGTGTCCAGACGCTCACCAGATCTCCCGCCGGACGGACCATTGCGTGAGATTGTACTTCGGCCATCGTCTCAACTCTAAAGCCATGAAGCGCTAGAATCTTAGCCGTATGCTCGTCTTGCGCAACAATCGAAAAGGCAATTTCGGGTTGGGCTCGCCGGTCTAGATGATGACGACGGCCCAGTGGATCTATGTCTTGGGGCTCCAATAAGCCCTCTTTCAACATGGCCCCTAATGCCCATTGTGACTGCGCCCAAAGCAATGGAAGATTGGTATTGGCAACCCGTTCTTGGCTGCCTGGTTGAGAGGCCTCGGCCTCAACAAGGTTGGCATCGACATAATAGAGCTCCGGTAGCAGGGGTAAACCGTCGCGGATTTGAAATAAGGGTTCAAGCCGGTCTGCCCAAGTTTCACCCCCTCGATGGTCCCCTGTCATTTCAGCGTCAACCAAAAGGTAGGTGAAGAAGAGGGGCCATTCAGACTCGATATTGGCGAACTTCAACAATTCCCCGGCTAGATAATGCAGGCGGTGCTCGTCTTCGACCGTGGTTTGGTGCCCGTCCCGCAGGAAGCGCTTACACCCATAGCGACCAGCCAAACGGTCCAACACCCGTCCGCGTGTGTGAGCCACCATCACTTTGTCGTCGACCGCAAAGGCCGGCCAACCAACAACAGCCAGTAGCGCTGCATCGGTTTCTTTCGATGCAGACTCGCCCGGTAGCAACACTTGCAAGGTTTCGCGGGCACGGGCGATATCATCTGGAGCAACTTGAATCGGGCCACGGTCAAAGCACCCAAAATCCAGACCTGACATCGATTCCAATGCGGCTTTGGCGAGCCCAACTGAGCTGGCGTTAATCTCGACTACGCCGTCATTCGACTTACGGCCACGTTCCCAGATGCCATAATCTGCAATCCGATAAGCTGGTCCGATATAGTGAACGAGGTTTTGGACAAAATCGACCTCCTCCGCCTGTGACACGATTTTCAGACCACCCGCGGTCATTTGAGCCAAGAATAAAAGGAAAAGGGACGTTGCATCGATCTGCAAATGGCCCCAGTGGGCATCGCCCACGACCGGCTTGCCAGTCGCTGCATCATATTTTGCATGGAGGCTGTCGAGAGGGTCCTGAGTATACTTAAACCGTTCGACTTTGTCGGCCTGTCCCATCATCGCAGACAGCAAGCCTCGCATAAGCCGGACTACGCACTCCTCCAGATGGCTACCCCGGGGATCCCCTTGTCCATGGCGACGAAATGCGCAAGCCAGCCCCCAAACGCCCAAGATCGAATAAACGTTGTCGCGGACCCACGCATGAGCGTAATCGCCATGGACGGTCTTGGCTGTGCTGGCTGGCAGAAGGCCTGCCTCGGGACTCAAGCGATTAAGAAAGATTGCCTCTATGTGCCCGAACCAATATTCGAGGCGGTCCCGGGGCGAAGACTCATTAGGGTGCATCAGGTCAATCGTCCATATTTTTGGGTCAGGCTGTGCAAACGTTGACGATGTGCAGGCCCGAAATCACCCGCCTGAAAACGCCAGTTCCAATTATCGTCAATGGTCCCAGGTGTATTCATCCGCCCGTTACCATCCAAGCCCAAAACGTCTTGCAAAGCGATTATGGCCAAACTTGAGCCTGATTGGAGGGCTAACTCGATGAAGCGCCAATTTAAGTCACTTCCGTCCCCTCCTAGGAGTTCAAGTGCGGCTGCGGCTTCCCGGGCTGCGTCCGGGGCCCGGGCTTCAGCCTCTCGTCCATCATTTTTGAACCAGCCAATCACTGTATTGTTATCATGCGTGCTGGGGTAGCACACTGTAGACGCCGGATAGTGATAGGGGTGACGTTCATCACGTGGCGCGCCATTGCCAAACTCAAACTCGAGGATCTTCAAACCAGGAAAATCGAACTTATCACGCAACGCAATGACATCCTCGGTGATGTGTCCGAGATCCTCGGCGATCACCTTAAGATCTGGCAAAGCCTGTGTAATTGCAGTGAATAGCGCATCTCCGGGTACTTCAACCCATTGGCCATTGATGGCAGTGGTTTCGCCTGCGGGAGTTTCCCAGCATGCTGCAAAACCGCGGAAGTGGTCGATACGCACAGCGTCGGCAAAATCCAGCAGCCGTCGCATACGGGCGATCCACCAAGAGAAGCCTTCATCGGCCATCTTGTCCCATTCATAGATGGGATTTCCCCATAACTGGCCAGTTGCGCTGAAGTAATCCGGGGGAACGCCCGCCCCGACACGGGTGTTGAAGTCCTCATCCAGCTTAAACAGGTCAGGCCGAGCCCAGACATCGGCTGAATCATGGGCAACAAAAATAGCCATATCGCCAATAATCATAATGCCCTTGGATTCTGCATGCCGGCGCAAGCGCTGCCAGCGCAAGTCAAACAGAAATTGCAAGGCCTCGATGGCGGCAATGTCTTCTGCCAAATCTGTCCGGGCTTGTGCGAGTGCCTCAGGATCACGGGCGCGAAGCCCATCAGGCCAATGCATCCAACCCTGCCGCTGGCGCGAGACCGAAATCGCCTCGAACAGCGCATAATCGTCAAGCCAGGCACGCCCATGCCGGGCCTTGAAGGCTGCTAATCCTGGCGCAAGTGGATGATTTGGCTTTGTGGCCAAGCGACGACCGGCCATATGCAACACTGCGAGCCGCGCTGGAACCGTGACCTCATAGTCGACCTTTTCCTGAGGCAGCTCTTTGAGATGGGCAACTTCCTCATGGCTCAGCAACTCCGCCTCAATGAGGCCATCAATATCGATCAGGAGCGGATTGGCGGCAAATGTGGTGGTCGCCGAATAAGGGCTAGCATTGTTTCCAGTCGCATTGATCGGCAGGATTTGCCACACCTTCTGGCCAGCATCGGCCAGGGCATCGATGAAGGTCATGGCCTCATCGCCAATTTCACCCACACCATAGGGGCCGGGCAAGCTGGAGGGGTGGAGCAAGATGCCACTCACGCGATCAAAAGCCATGTCCGGTCTTTCCTATCTTTCTGCTGGGGTCGTGGGAAAAAATCTTCAGGCTGTGGGCAGGCAGTTTCAGGGTCTGTCCACCCGCAGCCACATGTTCGCCGGCGGGCCGCGACGGGTCCGCGGTTGAAAGTGCTAGTCGCCAGATGCCCGCTGCCGTCGGGGGCAGAATGAAATTGGCATCCTCGGCGCTGGCATTGATCAAGATCAGCCAGCCACCGGGCTCATAAATGGCGGCAAAACAGTGTGTCAGCGGATCGGCCCAGTCGTCCGGGCACATGGGGCGGCCCCAGACCGTCCACCAGCTGATGGTGGGCTCTCGCTCTCCCACACCATTGGGATGGCCATCGGGAAAACCGGCAAACATCTGCTTGCGCAAGCTGATCAGTTGGCGGGTGAAGGACAATTGGCTTGCCCCGGCCTTGGTCTGCAGCAAGGACCAATCGATCCAGCTGACCGGATTGTCCTGTGAATAGGCGTTATTGTTGCCGCCTTGCGTGCGACCGATTTCATCGCCTGCCAACAGCATTGGCGTGCCAAAGCACATGAAAGCGCTGGTCAGCATGTTGCGTGCTTGGCGTTCGCGCAGGTGGGTGATCTTGTCATCCCCACTCGGGCCTTCAACACCATAATTGGCGGAAAAGTCGTGATCTCCACCATCGCGATTATTCTCGCCATTGCCGTGATTATGCTTGCGGGAATACCGGGTTAGGTCGACCAGCGGGAAGCCATCATGGCAGGTCACGAAATTGACGCTGGCGGATACTGGTTTGCCCTTGTGACGAAACAAATCCGGTGAGCCAGCCAACGCCTTGGCAAAGTCGCGCGCTTTATCCTGATCACCGCGCCAGAATTGGCGGATGCTGTCGCGTGCCTTGCCGTTCCAATCAGCCCAATCAAGCGGGAAGTCTCCAACATAATAGCCCCCGCGGGCGTCCCAAGCTTCGGCGACCAGACGTTTGCCAGTCAGCCGTCGATCGCGTCGAATTGCATCAAAAATGGGCCCGTGTGAGTTGAAGCGGCCAGAAGTGTCCAATGAGAGCGACGGGGCAATGTCAAAGCGGAAGCCGTCAATGCCATAGAATTCGGCCCAATGAGACAGTGATTCAACGATCAGCGCCTGAACCTGTGGGTGGGCCGCGTTCAACGTTGCACCACATCCGCTGATGTCATCATATTGTGCAGGGTTTTGCGGGTTCAGGCGATAATATGAGGCATTGTCGAGGCCCCGGTACGCCAAAGTCGGGCCATGCCGATTTCCTTCGCACGTGTGATTATAGACCACGTCAATCCAGACATCGAGTTTGCGGTCATGAGCGGCTTCAACAAAACGACGCATCTCCGTTTTGCTGTCCTCCATGCCATACTCAAGCTGAGGCACGAAATAATTCAGAGTGTTGTAGCCCCAATAATTCTTGAGCCCTTGGTCCACCAGAAACCGGTCATGGATGAAATGATGCAGCGGTAGGAGTTCAAGCGTGGTGATACCCAGCGCACTCAAATAATCCAGTGCGGCCGGTGTCGACAGGCCTGCCAATGTTCCCTTCTCGCGGTCCGACAAGCCGGGCATCATCATGGTGAAGCCTTTGGCGTGCATTTCGTAAATGATGGTGTCACGCCAGGGCCGGGCAGAATGACTTGGAAGAGGGGGCAAAGTCGACGGATCGACCACCACGGCCTTCACACAACGCGCGGCATTGTCCCTCGTATCGGCCTGAGAGTCGGGATCGTGGCTTTCATAAAAATAGCCATAATGCTCAGGTCCCCAACTGAAACTGCCGGTCAGCGACTTGGCATAGGGATCAAGCAGCAATTTGTGCGGATTAAACAAATGGCCTTGGCTTGGCTGATACGGCCCATGAACTCGATAGCCATAAACGGTGCCAGACCCCAGCCGCGGGGCAAAGCCATGCCAAATGTCTCCATCGCGTGCGGGCAAGTCCGCACGCCCGATTTCGGCCCTGCCATCGGGGGAGAAGATTACCAATTCAACCCGGACGGCATGCGCACTGAACACGGCGAAATTCACCCCGCCTTCTACCGGCGTCGCACCCATGGGGGCAGGGCTACCAGGTGTCAGTTTCACCAACATCCGTGCCGCTTTCTATGCGGGGATCAGATAGAGGCCCGCCAAGGGAGGCAGGGTCAGGACGATCGAGTGAGGCTGGCCATTGAAGGCCACAGCCTCGGCTTCCACTTGGTCGGGACCATCATAATTCGAGCCGTGATAAGCGGCAGAATCTGTGTTGAGGATCACTTTCCAGCGACCGGCATGGGGCACCCCGACCCGATACTCTGTTCGGGGGACAGGCGTCATGTTGATCAAAGCCAACAGCTTCTCGCTGCGGTCATGGTTCCAGCGCAGGAAAGCAAAGACCGACACATCAGCGGCATCGGCTTGTACCCAGTCAAAGCCTGAAGGGTCGCAATCGCGCTGATGCAATGCGGGCAATGATCGATACAGATGGTTGAGATCGCGCACCAAGGACTGCACGCCGCGATGACCAGGTTGGTCGAGCAGGTGCCAATCAAGGCTGCCTTCATAATTCCATTCAGCGACTTGGGCGAATTCAGCCCCCATGAAAATCAGCTTTTTGCCAGGATGAGCCCACATGAGGGCGTAATAGGCCCGCAGATTGGCATAGCGCTGCCAATCATCCCCAGGCATGCGCGAGAAAATGGATCCCTTGCCATGGACAACTTCATCATGGCTGAGGGCCAGCATGAAGTTCTCCGACCAAGCATAGGCCAGCCCAAACGTGATCTCGCCATGGTGCCAAGCGCGATGTATGGGATCTCGGCTCATATATTGCAGGGTGTCATGCATCCAGCCAAGGTTCCATTTGAACCCGAAGCCCAGACCGCCGTCATAGGTCGGCTTGCACACACCGGCCCAAGCGGTGGACTCCTCAGCCACCATCATGATGCCATCGGCTTCACCATAGCACATCTCATTGAGGCGACGCATGAATTGGACGGCTTCCAGATTGATGTTGCCGCCATAGATATTGGGTATCCACTCACCTTCAGCGCGCGAATAGTCCAAATAGAGCATCGAGCTGACCGCATCGACGCGAAGCCCATCAATCTTGAACCGGTCGAGCCAATAGAGGGCCGATGAGACCAGAAAATTGACCACTTCCGGCTTGGTGAAATCGTAAATATTGGTCTTCCAATCAGGGTGGAAGCCCAGCCGGGGGTCGGCATGTTCATAAAGGGCTGTCCCGTCGAAACGGTTGAGACCATGGCCATCAATTGGGAAATGGGCGGGAACAAAATCGCACAAGACCCCGATATCGGCGGCATGCAGGCGGGCAACCAAGTCACGGAACTCATCGGGAGAGCCATACCGACTCGTCACCGCATACATGCCGACAGGTTGATAACCCCAGGACCCGTCGAAGGGATATTCGGTGAGTGGCATGAATTGAACATGGGTAAAGCCCATCTCGCGTACATAAGGGATCAGCCAGTCACCCAATTCGCCATAGGTGAGGGGGCGGTTTCCCTCTTCAGGCTTACGCCTGAAAGAGCCGGCATGAACTTCATAGACGGAAATGGGTGCATCAAGTCCATGGCGGCTATGGCGGTTTTCCAGCCAATTCTGGTCTTGATTATTAGCCTTAACCGGCTCCACCAAGCGGCTGGCATTGGCAGGGCGCACTTCGGCGGCCTGGCCAAAGGGGTCGGATTTGAGAGGCTGTAAACTGCCGTCCGCCCCAATGATTTCGTACTTGTAAATGTCGTCAACTGACAGGCCGGGGATGAAAATCTCCCATATGCCCGCATCATGCAGCTTGCGCATGATGTGACGGCGACCGTCCCAATTATTGAAGGGTCCGACCACTGACACCCGCTGTGCTGCTGGTGCCCAGACGGCAAAGGCAAAGCCGTGAACCCCCTCAAGTGTCAGGCTTCGTGCACCCAGGGTTTCCCAGGCCCGCCACAGCTGGCCTTGTCGGAACCTCAAGATTTCCTTCCCATTGAGGATGACAGGGAAGCGAAAAGGATCTTCAAGAGCGATGTCCCGGCCGTCCCATCTTGCCTTAAAGTGATAATGTGGGCGCCCGGGGACTAGTTCGATGCGCGCCGCGAACAGACCCTCCTTATGGAGCTGGACCATCTCCACCGCTTGGTCCTCGAACACCACAGCCACGCTTTCTGCCCCTGGCAGGAAACACCGGATGATCCACGTCGAGGCCGCCTCGTCAAGATGGGGTCCGAGAAAGGCAAACGGGTTGGCGTGGCGGCCGCCGATTAAGGCAGCAATTTCATCGGGATGGGCAAGGTCTGTGGACATTGTGTGTGTGGTGTGCAGCGGCGTATCGGCCACTGGCTTTTGTTTCCGGGTTCTGATGGCCATCAACCTGTCCCCTTGATCATGAGGCGCTCGGCAGTGTCACCCTGCTCTGCAGTTTGCCGGTCGCGCCGACGGGCGTCGTCATAGGCCATCTCTCGCTGAGATTGCAGCATTTCAGAATCAGCTTGGGAAAAATGCCCAGATGTCGATAGCCGCGCCTCAATCCCCAGTCTAATTGCCTCAATTAAGGCGGCATAGGCGACATGATCTGCCAGATCCGACCCCAATTGGCCAAGGGCAAAGCTGGCGGGTAGACCGGCATGGCCAATCAGGACGACACGGCCACCTGCCTCGCAAATTTCGTTCAAGAAGGTTTCGATCCCAGGCATGCGGCCGGCCGACTTCAAGGCAATAACCAGAAGGCAGTCCCGTCGACCGCTTGTTAGTGTTTCGGTCTGATCACACACTTCAAACGCGCAGGCGCGCAGGGATTTGACCAAGGTTTCGGCGAACAAAGTCTCAGCGCCTGAATGCAGGATGATGATCTGCCCACTGCCGGCACAAATTTCGAGAAATTCATCCATATTGTCGAGGCCCAGAGCCGCCCCGCGTTGGCCCAGCGACTTGGTGACCTGCTCAAACAAAGCCTGACCCAGGGCGTTATGACCCTTTACGTGCGGGTTTTGCCGACTCATGGACAATGTGCGGCGTTCCAAGTCGCGCGCCAGACTAAGCTTGAAGTCCATGAAGCCCATGCAGCCAATGGCCTTGCAGAACCGCATGATGGTGGGTTCGGACACTTCGGCGCGCTCTGCCAAGTCGGCAATCGACATTTCTACAACAACAGTCGGCCGCCCCAGAACAAAGCGTGCGACCCGCTGTTCGGAAGGGCGCAATTGGGCAAGATGCGAATCGATCTGAGTGATGATCACCGCTTCCCCCCTGTCGACTGTTGTTTCTTGACTTGATTTATACGCATTTTCTGCGCCCAATGCCATCCTTGAACGCGTGTTGCGTAGGTTTTGTAGTTTTGCTACATCAAATGTGCAATACCAAAACAAACGAACGGCAGACGAACCCTCCACAGGGTGGAAACTGCAGTCGGGGAGAGAAGCAGACCTGGGTGGGCATTTGCTGCCAAAAGGCGACTTTTGTCCGGCAAGCATGGACCCGCGGCCAATCGGCCCGCATCTCCACGGCTGTGATTTTCGGTTTCTGCGCGTGAGCAGGGGCAGGAAGACGGCATGGCTGGCATCACTTTTCAATCCGTCGCAAAGCGATATGGCGAAACTGATGTCATCAAGAACCTGTCTCTCGAGATCAGGGACGGGGAATTCATGGTGCTGGTCGGCCCGTCAGGGTGCGGCAAGTCCACTGCCTTACGCATGATTGCAGGGCTTGAAACGGTAAGCTCCGGACAGCTCAGGATTGCGGATCGCATTGTCAATGACGTCAAGCCAAAAGACCGCGACGTGGCGATGGTGTTTCAATCCTACGCGCTTTATCCCCACATGACGGTTCGTCAAAATGTCGCTTTCGGGTTGGAAGTGCGCAAAACACCAAAGGACGAGATTGATCGACGGGTCCAAGAAGCTTCGTCCATTCTGGGGCTTGATCCCTATCTTGACCGCAAGCCCAAGGCATTGTCAGGCGGCCAGCGCCAACGGGTCGCATTGGGCCGGGCCATCGTGCGGGACCCATCGGTCTTTTTGTTTGACGAGCCCTTGTCCAATCTTGATGCCAAATTGCGCACCGGCATGCGGGCCGAGATTTCGCGATTGCAAAAGCGCCTTGGCACTACGGCGGTTTATGTCACACACGACCAGACAGAAGCCATGACCATGGGTGATCGCATTGCCGTCCTCGCCCCCTTGGCAGAGGCTGGTGACAGCAATCTGATGCAAGTCGGCGCGCCATTGGAACTCTATCATCGGCCCCGCAATGTGTTTGTCGCCCGGTTCATCGGGGCACCCAGCATGTCGATTCTGCAAGGTCGGCTACAGGGCCGGTCGATCCATGCGCCGGGCAGTCCGGGTTTTGACCTGCCTGCGCGCTGGGATTTGGGGGCACATGAGGGGATCGAGATCGGCTTGCGCCCAGAGGATGTGCGCTTGGCAGGGCAGGGCAAGCCAGCAGCATCTGCCCGTTTCACCGGGCGTGTCGATATGGTTGAAACATTGGGTCATGAGGTCTTGATCCACTTAGATATCGACGGCACCAGCCTGATTGCCAAAAGTCATGGTCAAGAGCCCAGCCCCAAAATGGGCGACATGGTGCAGGTTGAGGCTGACCTCGACAAAGCGCATTTCTTTGATGCGGTCACTCACCAGCGACTGCCAGAGAGGGACTAAGGGATGGCTGACCCAGCCGATCACGGGGGATCACCCACCAGGCGGTCGATTCTGGCAACAGGGATCGGGCTGTCTGGCATGACCTGGCTGGGGGCTTGCTCGCGGACAAATGCAAGGCATCGGGCCGAATTGGTGGTGTGGCACGCGTATCGCGGGCGTGAGAAGGCAGCCCTCGAAAAGGTGGCGGCGCTCTATTCGGCGCGGCAGGCCGGCAGGGTCCGCCCTGTGCGCTGTGTCGGGGTACCAAATGACGCTTTTGCCGACAAGATTTCCGCCGCTGTTCCGCGTGGCAAGGGCCCAGATCTGTTCATCTTCTCCCACGATCGGCTCGGCGGCTGGGTCGAGACCGGAAACACAGTCGCTCCGATCGACTTCTTTTTGGGCCCAGCCGAGCGGGCGGCCTTTTTGCCCGGCATGCTCGACGCCACGACCTATCGCGGCATCACTTATGCCCTCCCGCTCAATTTTAAATCGGCCGCCTTGATTTACAATCGCGACCGTATCAAGGCCCCGCCCGAGACCACTGCTGAAATGGTCGATTTGGCAACAGGTTTAACCGACAAGGCGCGCGGCCGCTTCGGCTTTGCCTATGCCTATGACGATTATTTTTTCCATGCCGGTCTTGCCAATGGCTTCGGCGGTGGCGCTTTTGATGAGCAAGGCGAACTCATCCTCAATCATCCCGCCAATATTGCCGCGAGCAATCTGGTCCGCCGCTGGCGCAGTGAGCTGGGTCTCCTGCCGGACGATCCAGCAAATTCCTTGGTCACGGCCTTGTTCAATGAAAAGCGCGCCGCAATGGTGATGAGCGGGCCTTGGTTCCTTGCCGAAGCGGCAAAGGATATTGATGTGGGCGTGGCTGTTCTGCCGCAAATCAGCGAGGCCGGAGGCCGACCCATCCGGCCTTGGATGACGGTCGAGGCCATTTATCTGGCAGCTGGAACGCAGGACGAATACGAGGCCTGGCAGTTTGCCAGTTTCCTTGCCGGTCCTGAAGCGGCCCTCATCCTGGCGCTGGACGGTGGGCAATTGCCGGCGTCTTCGGCTGCCTATGGCGATCCGCGACTGGCGGGCAATTCGGTCATTAGTGCATTCAAGGCACAGGGCGCACTGGCCGTGCCAATGCCCAATCAGCCAGAGATGACCCTCGTGTGGTCACCGGCAGACCGGGCCATGAAGCGGTTTACCAAAATGGAAACAAGTGCCCAGGCTGCTTGGGATGATTGTCAGAAAGAGGTGCAGGTGGCGATACAGTCTTTGCGGGCCTCGCAAGCCGGGGGGCGTGCATGAAGCAAAATCTGACAGCCATTGTCTCGGCCATGCTGCTGCTTGTGTGTGGCGCGTTGGTGTTCCTATCCCAGGCGAGTCAACATCGTCAGGCACTCAGTGCTGGGATGGCTGCTAAGGCCATTGCCGTTGAACTTGCCGGGCTGACCTCGGTTGCACTGACAGATGGTCAGACTGATCAAGCCCTGGCATCCCTCTTGTCCGACAGCTTGGCGCGGGCCGATCAGCAGACCGACCGCTATCGGCTTGTCCTGCGTGATGGGAAGCGGCTTGTTCATAGCAATTGGCCTGAAGAAATTGCAGGGGGTCAATCTGGTCGGCCTTTGAAGATTTCAGAAAAGCCGCTCTATGACCTCATCCTCTCAGTGCCCACAGAGGGGGTAAGTCTAACGATGACACCTGAGGGTGCGCGCGCCGCGGCCCCGGTCATTGTCGATGGTCAGCGTGTGGGGGTGGTGGAAATCGTCAAGCCTTTGGGCCCGACCGGCCCACCCCTTATTGCGCTTTGGCAGTGGGGGCTTTTGGGTCTGGTGACGGTCGTCGCCTGCGCGTTGGCGGTGCGGCTGCAAGCTCTTGGGCCTTGGATCAGCCTTGTTCTGCCGCTTGCAGCTGGCTTGGCGCTTGGCCAGCTTGCCCAGGCCGGTCTGGCTGGGGATGCGCCAGTCCTGATCAGCCAGATGAACCAAGAACTTAATATACTGGGTGAGGCTGTGCGTGCAGTCGCCGCCAATCAGGGCCTTTTGATGGCTGGATCCCCCCCTCCGTTTAAGCCAGAGCTGATGAGCGCTGTGATGGACGCAGCGGGTCTGGGCCATTCCATGCTGCTGACCGGCGTGCTTGGTGCGCTGCTGGGTGCCTTTATCGGGTTTGGTGCTGCGAACGCGAGCTGGAAGGCGATCGCCGAAAACCCAACGGCTTATGCCTATGTCGCCCCAGCGCTGATTGGCATGTTGCTCTTGGCTTTTTTCCCCTTCTTCTATGGTGTTGTCCTGTCCTTCACTGACACAACACTCCTCAACCAGGGAGCGAGCTGGGCGGATCGCTGGGTGGGGTTTGCCAATTATGCGTCCATTCTGATCGACTTTAACTTCGGCGGCGGTGGCAATGCCTTCAATTACCAGAACTTTTACTGGACATTGGGTGTCACCATTGTTTGGACGATTTCCAATGTGGTGTTGGGTGTGTCGATTGGCTTGGCGATGGCGCTCTTGCTCAACATCAAGGGCCTGCGTGGGGTGGCCATTTATCGCACGCTTCTTATTCTGCCTTGGGCTATTCCTAATTATATTACGGCGCTCACTTGGAAAGGGATGTTCCATCCCCAATTTGGGGCGATCAATCAGGCGATTCAGGCCTTTGGCGGCCAGCCAGTGCAATGGTTCGATAATGTGGTGCCCAGCTTCATGACCGGGCTTGCGACCAATGCTTGGCTATCCTTTCCCTTCATGATGGTTGTCGCGCTCGGCGCGCTACAGGCTGTTGATGAGGATATGTATGAGGCAGCCCGGATCGACGGGGCCTCGCCCTGGCAACAATTCTGGTACATCACTCTTCCCAGCCTACGGCCCGCGCTCCTGCCGGCCATCATTGTTTCGGTGGTTTGGACGTTTAACATGTTCAACGTCATTTATCTCGTCAGCGCTGGTCAACCGTCGGGGGCCAATGAGATTTTGGTGACACGGGCATATCGTATTGCCTTTGAAGAATATCGCTATGGCTATGCGGCGGCTTATTCGGTGGTGATCTTCCTCATTCTCTTGGTTTATGGGGTCTTCCAAATCCGCGCGACCTCGGCCACGGAGGCCAATAACAAATGACCTCGTCTGATACCAAGAAGGCACCGCTCTGGCTGCATCCGATCCTGATGATCATCGTCCTTCTGGCACTCTATCCAATTTTCTGGGTGCTGGCCCTGGCATTTTCGGGCACACAGAATATTGGCTTGGCCGATCTGCCGGCAAATCCTGGCTTCTGGGACCGAATGCGCGCGGCCACGCCGGTGCCGACACAATGGTCGCTTGATAATTTCGTGGGCGTCTTGCGAGACCAGCCGTTTCTGAAATGGATGCTCAACAGCTTGATTGTTGCGGCATTGACAACTGTATTTGGCGTCGCATTGGCCTGCTCGGCAGGTTATGCTTTTTCCCGCTTCCGCTTCAAAGGCCGGGAATTTGGGATGACGTTGTTTCTGGTCACCCAAATGTTTCCAGGCACGCTGATGTTGATCCCGCTCTATGTCATTATTGTCGACTGGCTCGATCTTGATAACTCAATCTGGGCGCTGGTTATTGTCTATTCAGTGACCGCGATTCCGTTTTGTGTGTGGATGTTGAAGGGCTATTTTGACTCCATCCCCATGGAGATCGAGGAAAGCGCGATCATGGATGGCTGTTCCCCTTCGCGCATTTTCTTCCAGATCGTCCTGCCCTTGGCCCGACCGGCAGTGGCCGTGACGGCGCTATTCAGCTTCATGACAGCTTGGAACGAATTCATTCTTGCGGCGACCTTCATGGACGAAGAGGCACTTTATACGGCCCCGGTTGGCTTGCGTTTCTTTGTCAGTGAATATTCCAGCCAATGGGGCTATTTTGCTGCTGGTTCGATCTTGGTGTCGCTGCCCGTAGTGGCGTTGTTCCTCGTGTTGCAGCGTTTCCTGGTTTCCGGGCTGACGGCTGGTGGCGTGAAGGGCTGATACGATGCCAGCACGCTTTTTCTGGCGATTGGGTGGGCAGGCATCAATATTGCTGTGGGCTTGTCTGGGTGTGATCTTTGGCCCGTCACGGGTTGAAGCAGACAACCAGCGCGTGATTATTGAGAAGCCTCAAGGCCCTGTCGAAGCGCGTCTGCCCTGCAACCGGGCAGCCAGCCCATATTGTGATCTAAGACTGTACCAAGTGATGGTCAGCAGCTTTGTCGATGGCAATGGAGCCGTCGGGGCAGGATCGGCCTATGGCCCAGGACCCCATAGCGGAGATTTGGCCGGCGTGATCCAGTCTTTAGATATGATCCAAGCGATGGGCTTCAATGCGATTTGGCTCACCCCCATATTTGAGTCCCATGCCGGGGAGCCTCAGCTTAGGGTCTCGGGCAAGAAGGTGGTCAACCAACGCCTCGACGGAACGGGCTATTATCCACGCGATTATTTCCGGATCGATCCGCAGTTTGGCAGCGAGGCCGACGTTCGCACCCTTGTCGACCAAGCCCATCAGCGCGGTATCAAGATCATATTTGATGGTGTGTTCGGCCATCATAAAGGCGGGATCACGCCCTCACCAACAGGCATTGTTCCGGCAACGTCAAATCGGGTTAGCGATTATTTTGGCCACCCTGAAAATTATCCCGGCCAAGTTGTTGATTTCGATCAGCCCCAGTCGCTCGCTTTTTATGAAGAAGTGGCTCGCTATTGGATTGAGCGGTTTGGCATAGATGGTTGGCGACTGGATCAGGCCTATCAGCTTCCCAATCCCGCATTGGCGCGCCTAAGCCAAATTGTTGAGGAGGCGGCCTCTGTTCGACCAAAATCGGGCTATGTCGTTGGCGAAATCTGGCGGAAAGCGGATGACATTCGCGCTGCCTATGGCACGAGCGAGGCGCCGGGCCTGACAAGCGCTTTCGACTTTCCCACTCGCTATGCCTTGGTCCAGGTCTTGGCCAGCGACGAAGCCGGCACAAAGAACCGCCCCGCGAGGACTTTGGTGGAGCCTTGGGCACTGGGTGCCCACAGCAACTATCCTGACCATGCCATCCCCAATCTCATGCTGGGTAATCACGACCTTGTCCGTTTCGGTGACCTGATTGAGCGGGCGGGCAAGGGAGGGCAAGAGGCCGATTCCTATTGGGCGCGCCATCGTCTGGCCTTTACCTTTATGGCCGCGTGGTCGGGCCCGATTACATTCTATTATGGCGAAGAGCTTGGTGCCGAGGTGCCGGGCTTTTCAGGTCGGACAGGACAAAATTGCGGGAAAAGCCAGACATGTGATGACCACATTGCGCGAAACATGGTCAAATTGCCCCCGGTCAATGCAAAAGAATCCGAAGTGCTGCCCAAAGCGCTTGCACTGCGCTCCTACCTGACCGAGTTACTGACCTTACGGAAAGTCAGCCCAGCGCTGTCATCCGGGGCCCGCACACATCTTTTTTCCGATCAAGATGTGTATGCAGATCTCAAATCTCTGGGAAACGAGAAATACGTCCTGATCATGAATGTATCTGACCATGCCCGGCGCATCCGTCTCACGCGGGAGGCTGTCGATCTTGCAAACCTTCGGGGATCACGCCTGCTGATAGGGGATGTGGGGGTTCAGTCGAGTGCGGGGTCGATTGAAATTGATCTGCCGCCCTTGAGCACCGGGATCATACAGCTGCAGGCTGTTCATTGAGGCATAGGGCCTATCTGGAAAGACACTGATTTGGCGCTGGACCTTGCGACAAATCTCTATAACCGAAAGTTCTGATGGAGCGCAGACATGGCTGAATTCGTACCCGTTCCCAGTTTTGACCTCGTGGTCTTTGGCGCGTCGGGCGATCTTGCGCTGCGCAAATTGTTTCCGTCCTTGTTTCATCGCTTCAAGGACGGACAGATTCCAATCGACAGCCGCATTGTTGGTGTCGCTCGTCAGGCGCTGACGCGGGACGCCTTCCGCAAAAGTGTCAGTGACGGTTTTGTCAATCTTGCCAAGGGCGACGCCAGTTCGCCCGAGTTTCAAGCTTTTTTGGATTTGATTGACTATGTGGCTTTGGACGCCACCCGGGCCGACGGGCCGTGGGATTTGCTTGTGCAATCGTTAGCAGGCGGTAAGGATAAGGTTCGGGTGTTTTATCTTTCAACCCCGCCCTCGGTGTTCGGTGGTATTTGTGCACAATTGCGTGATGCGGGTTTGGTATCGCCTCTGTCGCGTGTTGTGTTGGAAAAGCCTTTGGGCCGCGACTTGGCCTCCGCCAAGGCGATTAATGATGCGGTGGCCGAAGTTTTCTCCGAAGACCGCGTCTATCGGATCGATCATTATTTGGGCAAAGAAACCGTCCAGAACCTGCTTGTGTTGCGCTTTGCCAATGCGTTGTTTGAACCTGTTTGGTCACGGGCTGCGATTGACCATGTTCAGATCACGGTGGCTGAGACCATTGGTGTTGGCAGTCGCGGCGATTATTATGACAAGTCGGGCGCGATGCGCGACATGGTCCAGAACCATTTGCTGCAGCTCTTGTGTTTGGTGGCGATGGAGCCGCCCAATTCGGTTGATGCTGATGCCATCCGTACAGAGAAGATCAAAGTGCTCCAGGCGCTTGTGCCGATTGGGCCAAATGATGTTGCCGCACATAGTGTTCGCGGCCAATATCGAGAAGGTTTGGTCGAGAGTGAACCTGTTAAAGGCTATCTTGAGGAATTGGGGCCGGGACGGACAAGTTCGACTGAAACCTATGTTGCCCTGAAGGCCGAGATTGCCAATTGGCGCTGGTCGGGCGTGCCTTTTTACCTGCGCACTGGCAAACGGCTTCCATCTCGGCGTTCTGAGATTGTCGTCACGTTCCGGCCCCCACCCCACAGCTTGTTTGACCAAGGCGGCGAACCCAATCAGCTTGTCATGCGTCTTCAGCCTGATGAAGGAATGGAGATGTGGCTGCAGATCAAGGAACCGGGGCCAGGCGGCCTCAGGGTGAAGTCGGTGCCGCTCGACTTGTCCTATGAAACAGCTTTTACATTGCGCTATCCCGATGCGTATGAGCGGCTCTTGATGGATGTTGTGCGGGGCAATCTGTCACTCTTCATGCGCAAGGATGAGGTCGAGGCCGCGTGGGCTTGGGTGGATCAGGTCATTGCAGCTTGGGACGCAACGTCAAGCCATCCTCATCCGTATACAGCTGGAAGCGATGGGCCCTTGCAAGCGGCTTTGCTGATGGACCGTGATGGCCGAAAATGGCGGGATCTGATATGATGGAAAGCACATTGGCCTTCCCGCTCTTGAGCTTTCCAAGTCGGCCGGCAGCAGGTGAGGCCTTGGCCTCGGCACTGGCAAGTCGGGTTGCTGAGGCCCACAAGGCGGGGCGCAGGGCCCGCATTGCCTTGTCCGGGGGATCAAGCCCCGAACCCGCCTATCGCGCGTTTGCGGCTCTTGACCTGAACTGGTCACAAATCGACATCGCGCTTGTTGATGATCGCTGGGTTAGCACCGATAACCCCGGTTCCAATCAGGCAATGATCGAGCGGGCCTTTGGTGCGGCGACGGGCGTGACGATACATGGCTTGGTGCGCCCGACGCTGTCGGCGCGGCAGGCCGAAGCTGACATCAATGCCATCATGGCCGAGTTGCGCCCCTTTGACGCGATTGTTTTGGGGATGGGGCCTGATGCGCACACCGCATCCTGGTTTCCCGGTTCGCCAGACCTTGCGGCTTGTCTTAATCCCGACACCCGCGCCAGCGTGATCGGCGTTGATGCCGGGCAAGCCCCAGTGGCATTGCCCTATCGCGAGCGTATGACCATGACTTTGCCCTGCGTGTGCGAAGCGGGCCACGTTCTCCTGCTCCTGTTTGGCGACGACAAGAAGGCCATCCTGGAAAGTGCAGTTACCGCACCGATCACTCAAGCACCGATACGGGCGGCAATCGAGGCAGCGGGGCCTCGGTTTGTGACATTCTGGGCCAGTTGATCGAGAGCAATAACCATGTCCACATCTTTGCATCCAGTTGTTGAAGCTGTTACCGCACGAATTGAGGCGCGCTCCAAGCTGCGACGCCAGCGCTATTTGGACCTGATCGACTCGCGTCGCTCACCAGATCCGGCCAGAGTGCGACTGGCGGCGGCCAATCAAGCACACGGCTTTGCCGCCTGTCCCTTGCAGGACAAGGAAATGCTCAAGACTGGTCGCTGGGCGAACATTGGCATCGTCACGGCCTATAATGACATGCTCTCGGCCCATCAGCCTTTGGCCGCCTATCCTGACATCATCAAGCAGGCAGCACGCAAAGCAGGGGCGACCGCCCAAGTGGCCGGCGGGGTGCCCGCCATGTGCGACGGCATCACCCAGGGCTTCGAAGGGATGGAATTGTCGCTGTTCTCACGCGATACAATTGCCATGGGTGCGGCCATTGCTTTGTCGCATGATACGTTCGATGCAGCGATTTATCTGGGTGTTTGCGACAAGATCGTGCCGGGTCTGTTGATCGGGGCGCTGCGCCATGGCTGGTTGCCCTCGATTTTTTGTCCAGCCGGACCCATGCCCTCAGGCCTGCCAAATCCCGAAAAGGCCCGTATCCGCCAATTGTTCGCTGAGGGCAAGGTTGGCCGGGATGCGCTCTTGGAAGCAGAATCCCAAAGCTACCACAGCCCTGGAACCTGTACTTTCTATGGGACAGCCAATTCAAACCAGATGCTGATGGAAATCATGGGTCTGCACGTCCCCGGCACGGCCTTTATCAATCCCAATACACCCTTGCGGACAGCGCTTGTCGAAGCCTGTGCCCTGCGGGCCAGCCAGATCACGCAATTGGGCGATACCTATATTCCGATTGGTCAGGTTGTGGATGCGCGCGCCATCGTGAACGCCATTGTCGGCCTGTGTGCCACGGGTGGCTCGACTAATCAGATGATCCATATTCCAGCCATTGCTCAGGCCGCTGGCCTGATTGTGGATTGGAATGACTTCCATGACCTCTCTTCAGCGACACCGCTCTTATGCCGGGTCTACCCAAATGGTGTGGCCGATGTGAATCACTTCCATGCTGCAGGCGGCATGGGCTTTCTGGTCCGCGAATTGCTCACCGCCGGCCTTGTACATGGCGATGTGCTGACCGTGGCTGGTCAAGGGCTGGAAGCCTATACCCGCGAGCCCTTCTTGACGGAGACCGGCCTAGAGTGGCGTGACGCACCCCTGCAGAGTGGGGACAACCAAGTGCTAAACCCGGTTGCGACACCGTTTTCGAAAGACGGTGGTTTGCGTTTGGTCGAAGGCAATCTCGGCCGCGGGTGCGTTAAGGTCTCTGCGGTCAATGCCGAGCACCGTATTGTCGAGGCACCAGCGCGCGTGTTCAAGGATCAAGCCAGCTTACACGCGGCCTTTAAAGCAGGCGAGCTTGATCGCGATGTTGTCGTAGTTGTGCGCGGGCAGGGACCGGCAGCCACGGGCATGCCGGAATTGCATAAGTTGACCCCGCCTCTTGGCGTCCTGCAGGATCGCGGTTTCAAGGTTGCGTTGGTGACCGACGGTCGTATGTCAGGGGCGTCTGGGAAGGTGTTGGCAGCCATTCATGTCAGTCCTGAATCTAAGTCGGGCGGTCCGATTGGCAAGGTTCGCGACGGTGATATCATCCGGGTTGATGCCGAGGCTGGAACGCTTGATGCACTGGTGGCCGATGAGGTGTGGCAAACCCGAGACTTTGATACCAAAGTGGTGGCAGGGGTCACGCGCGGCTTTGGCCGAGAGATGTTTGGCATGTTCCGTGCCCTCGTCAGTACGGCCGAGGAGGGCGCTATGCCCTTTGGCGACATGGACCCTGATGACGATGTCGCCGACATGCAGCAGGATCAATCGCCACAATCTGCTGAGGCTGATGCATGAGCAAGGCCCCAATTCTTGTCGGTGATGTCGGCGGTACCAATGTTCGCTTGGCCACTGCGCGCATCAGCAACACTCAGCAAGTTGAATTGTCAGATGTGGCGCGCATGCCGGTTCTGTCCTTTGCTGGCTTGGAAGACGCAATTGCGGCGTGGCGCGATGAGGGTCGCGCCTTGCCCAAGACAGCGGTGTTTGCGCTCGCTGGACCGACCGGCGCAGACAGCGTACGCTTTACCAATTCTGACTGGGTAGTGTCGGCCAGCGCGATTAAATCGCGCTTTGGCTTTGATAGCGTGACCTTGGTCAATGACTTTGCCGCTCAAGCTCGGGCTGTGCCGGCAAATGGTCCTGACGCCTTTGAAGTGCTGATCGATGGTGAGGCCCAGCCTGGGGCACCAATTGTCGTCTTGGGGCCTGGCACTGGTTTGGGTATGGCTCTGCTCGTACCAGATGGGTCTGGCTGGTCCGTGATTTCGACCGAGGGCGGCCACCAGGCTTATGCGCCTTGCTCTGCGCGCGAGCGTGAGATTTTGGATCTTGTTGTGCAGGAGCTGCCCTATGTGAGCTATGAGAATTTGGTGTCGGGTCTCGGGCTTGACCGTCTCTATAAGGCGATCGCTCGGCTTGAAAGTCGCGTGGCGCGTCTTAGAGGTGGTGACGAGATTGGGCCGGCTGCGATTGCCGGAGATGATCCCTCTGCTATTGAGGCCGTGGAGATTATGATCAATTCTTTGGCGACATTCGCGGGAAATGCAATCTTGGCCACAGGTGCGCGTGGGGGGTGTGTGATTGCGGGAGGGGTTTCTGAAGCCTTGGCTCCGTTTATGCGGACGCCGACATTTGCAAGCCGGCTGCTGGAGCGCGGACAGATCAGTGGCTATCTGAGGGGTATCCCTGTTCGACGGGCCCGGAATGGCTTTGCTGCCCTCGAAGGGGCCGCATTCTTTGGTCCTAAGTCGGACCCTGTTTCTTTTGGTTAGGAGAGGTCGATGACCAGCTTTGCATCCCAGCTTCGGGCCGCGCCCCTTATTCCGGTCCTCACCATTGCTGAGCTGGAGAAGGCAGAGCAATTGGCATTGGCACTTCAGGCCGGGGGTCTGAAGAATCTTGAAGTGACCCTGCGCACGCCTGTTGCCCTTGAAGCCATCGCTCTGATGAAGGCCGCTGCGCCAGATCTGGCTATTGGCGCAGGGACGGTATTGAGTGAGGGCGATGTCGAGGCCTGCTTTAAAGTTGGTGCCGATTTCATTGTGACTCCCGGATCCAGCCCGGGCCTGCGAGCGGCTCTCTTGAAGGCCGACGCCAATGTCATGGTTGGCGTGGCCACAGCCACTGAGGTGATGAGCCGGTTGGAGGAGGGCTTTGGCATTTTGAAGTTTTTCCCCGCTGAGCAATCTGGCGGTGCAGCGGCGCTGAAAAGCTTTGCCGGGCCATTGCCCGATGCCCGCTTTTGTCCAACCGGAGGGGTCACGCCCGACAAGATTGACAGCTATCTCGCCCTGCCCAATGTGGTGGCTGTCGGCGGCACTTGGATTGCCACTCCGGAACTGATTGCTGCTGGCGATTTTGCCACCATCGAAGCCAATGCCCGCAAAGCAGCAGGATTCAAAAAGCCATGATCCGTAATCGCCGCACACGGATTGTCGCCACTTTGGGCCCTGCCAGCCGGTCTGCGGAAATGACACTCGCGCTTGCCCAGGCCGGAGTTGACGTCTTTCGCATGAACTTCAGTCATGGAAGTCACGAAGATCATGCAGAGGCCTATGCCAATGTCCGAGCAGCTGAGAAAGCGGCCGGTCGTCCGATCGGGATCCTTGCTGATCTGCAGGGGCCAAAGCTCCGCTTAGGGACGTTCACTGAAGGCAAAGTGCATCTTGAGAAGGGAGCGCATTTTCGCCTTGATCGCGACCCGGCACCTGGAGACATCTTGCGCGCCTGCATGCCTCACCCGGAGATTTTTGCGGCGATCAAAGTCGGGGATGATCTGTTGATCGATGATGGTCGGGTCAGGTTGCGGGTTCTCGAACAAGGTGAGGATTGGGTCCACACAGAGGTGATCCAGCCAGGCCCCATCTCAGATCGGAAGGGTGTCAATGTCCCTACCGCGATTTTGCCGATCTCGGCCATGACGGACAAGGACCGCAGAGACCTGATGTTTGCCCTTAGTCTGGGTGTTGACTGGGTCGCGCTTTCCTTTGTCCAAAGGCCAGCCGATATGGCGGAATTGAGAAAGCTGGTTAATGGCAAGGCGGCCTGTTTGGCCAAGATCGAAAAGCCAGCCGCTTTGGAAAGCCTTGCTGAAATCCTTGACTATTGCGACGGGGTTATGGTGGCCCGTGGGGATTTAGGAGTCGAACTCGCACCTGAAGATGTGCCTGTTGCCCAAAAACTGATCTTGCGGATGGCGCGCGAGCGCGGTGTCCCAACCATTGTCGCAACTCAAATGCTCGAAAGCATGATTTCGGCTGCAGCCCCCACCCGTGCGGAGGCGAGCGATGTGGCCAATGCGGTCTATGAGGGTACCGATGCGCTGATGCTGTCAGCCGAAACCGCTGCTGGCCAATTCCCGCTTGAGGCGGTTGCCGTGATGAGCCGGATTGCCGAGCGGGTTGAAGCAGATCCTCGTTGGCCCGGCTTAATGGATGCCGAACATGCCGATCCTGAGAGTGCTGTGCCTGACGCGGTGTCGGCCGCCGCCCGGACGGCCGCCAATGCCTCAAAAGCGGCCTGTCTGGTGGCATTTACCGCCACAGGGACCACCGCACTGCGCGTCGCGCGCGAACGGCCTCTGCAGCCTGTTCTCGTGCTAACCCCCAGCATCAAGACCGCACGCAAGCTTGCCTTGGTGTGGGGTTTGGAAGCCCGCGTCACCAAGGACCCCAAGGATGTGGAGGATATGGCCAGTGTGGCCTCCGCCATGTCTTCCAAAGTCGGAACCGCAAAGCCTGGTGACCGTATCGTGATTGTGGCTGGCCTGCCGTTTGGCACCAAAGGCGGCACCAATCTGATGCGGATCGCGCGTGCCACCTAAGAGGTAGGCTTATGACCGCTGAGCTTATCGACTTAGCCGCGCATGGCTTCCAGATGGCCATTGCGCCTTCAGCAGGGGGCGGGATTGCGAGGTTGGACTGGCATGGCAGGCCCTTGCTGCGTCCGGCGGTGGAAGGCGCAGTCGCCGCCCGCGATCCCTTGGGATTGTCGAGTTTTCCGATGACGCCCTATGCCAGTCGCATTGTAGATGGCCGGTTTGAATGGGAAGGGGTGGTTACAAATATTCCTCCCAATATGATCGGTGGCAGCCACCCGCTCCACGGTATTGGGTGGCGTGTGCCGTGGGAGGTCGCCTCACTTGGCAGCGACCATATTGAGCTGGTCCTGCATCATGATGGCGACATGAATTGGCCTTGGGTTTTTGAGACTCGACAAGCATTTCGTCTGTCCGCAGATGGTGTGGAAGTGCGTCTGTCGGTGCAGAGCAAAGATGATCGACCTTTTCCGTCATCCCTCGGCCCCCATCCTTATTTCCTCAGCGCAGGCGCGCAGATTTCATTCGTCGCTCAAGCACTTTGGGAGATATCAGGCGAAGCCTTGCCAACCCAACTTGTGCGCACAGAGGTGGTTGAGCGTCTCGCAGAGGGTGTGGCTGCCACAGACCTCAATCTCGACCATAGTTTTGAGGGATGGAATGGCCGTGCACAGATTATCTGGCCTGAACATGGTGTCGATGTGACGGCGCAGATTCTGGTGGGTGATACTCCGGAGCCTTGCACCCGGCTGCAACTTTATACGCCCCCAGGCAGCGGCTATTTCTGTCTTGAACCTGTCACAGCGCGGTGTGTATCCTTTGCCGAGGCCGATCCCTGTCGTCTGGGTGTTGTTGAGCTGACTGACAAGCCGCTGACCATTGTGACCCGTTTCAAGCCATTCTGGACGGGCCACCAGCACGCCTAACGCTCAAGTTCAACCAACTCGTACCACGTCTGCATATAGCCGCCCACCCCGCCTTGGACGAAGATGGCATCATCGTCATCTGTGATCCAGACGTCATAAACGGGATGCTCGCCGGCCATTCCGCTGGAGCCATCATCGAGAAACTGGAAATGCCGGGTGGAGAATGTGCCGGCCTTGACCTTGATTTCCTCGTGCCCGATCAGCAGGCCATCGATCTTGACCGGGGCGAGGAAGGGCGGAGTGGCACCGCGATGATCTGGTGAAGGCAGATACATATTGAAACTGTGCCGCTTGCGGGCTTCCCAGTCATGAAGACTGAGGAAATAGCCGTCGGCGACGATTGGATGGGTGCCGAACCCATCAATCGGGTGGGCCAGTTCAACGCGCTGCGACACGCGCCCAATGCTTGGCCCATAACTTTCGCATTCGATGAAGGATTCACCAAAGCGGAACCAGCCAGATCCCATGAAGGCGTCACCGACAGTCAGCCGGACATGGCAGTCCATCGGACGACGACGCGCATCCATCGAATAAATGATATCCCGCATCACAGTCGGTGCGGGCTCAGCAATGAAGCAATGAGCGCGCAATGTGGTCTGGCCATCACCATGATGGGTAAAGCGGAATGTCTCTTCTCCGCGGGGCTGATCCAGCATATGTGGCTTTTTCGATGTATAGGCAATTTTGCCAGTTATAGTGCGATGCGTCATCGCAAACTCTCCCCGTTTGTTCTTGGGAGAGAGCCTATCGGAAAATTTGGTATATCAAAAGGGGTCGATGCGCGGCGCGAACCTTGGCCTGAATCAAGGCAATATTTCCTGCCCATCCCAGCCAAAGACTTTACCGCTGTCGCTTGGCATCAGCGTGCCAATGACCGACAATAAATGGGCGGCGGCCGTCGCGGGTTCGAAAATTTCATTGCGCGTGTA
Source organism: Candidatus Phycosocius bacilliformis (assembly GCF_003112735.1). Taxonomy (GTDB): domain Bacteria; phylum Pseudomonadota; class Alphaproteobacteria; order Caulobacterales; family Aquidulcibacteraceae; genus Aquidulcibacter; species Aquidulcibacter bacilliformis. The sequence continues at coordinate 85,036 of NZ_BFBR01000009.1, read as the reverse complement.
GCGTTGCAGGAAGGGCTCGGACATTTGGCTGCGCACGGTACCTGGATGCAAGCCAACGCAAATGGCCGAAGGCCTCTTGATGGCGAGTTCGACCGCTGCGGTCTTGATGAACTGATTGAGGGCCGCTTTTGAGGCCCGGTAACCATACCAGCCGCCCGCCTTATTATCACTGATTGACCCGACCCGCGCCGACAGGCTTGCAAAAATGGCCCGGCGGTCGCGTGCTAGAAGGGGGGAGAAATGTTTTAGGACAAGCGCCGGACCAATTGCATTGATCTGAAACAAGCGCGTCAGCATGGCGCCATCCAAATCGCGCAAGCCCTTTTCGGGCCGGATTGATCCTTCTTCATGCAGAACACCGATCGCATTGATAATGAGGTCTGCCGGCCCCGATGTTTGGCACGCAGCGGCTGCGGCGGCGATGCTGTCCTCATCTGTCACATCACAGCTTAACCAGCTCACACGCGGGTCCAAAGCGTGGCATTCTGACCGGCTTATGGACCGGATTGTCTGTGTGTGTGGCGCGGCGAGCAGGGCTTCAACCAGAGCAGAGCCGATCGCGCCACTGGCCCCAAGGATAATCACATGCTGTTGGTTGACCTGTGTCATGCGCTTCATACGGGCCAACAGGCCATTTGGACCAAATCAGCTCTGCGCCAACAGAGCCAAAACCTGCTCGGGGGTCGGCATGGATGTCTGCGCCCCGGCCGTCAGGGTTGCCGCCGCCCCCGCCGCACAGGCGTAGGTCAGCGCCTTTGCAACCGATCCTTCTCTCAAGAATGTCACCATGAAGGCCCCGACAAAGGTGTCACCGGCACCAGTCGTATCGACTGGGTCTATCTTCGGCGACGCAGCGCGGGCGATCTCGCGTCCATGCTGGATGGCAACCGCGCCACGTGACCCTAAAGTCTTGATAATCAGTGAGCGGCTCTTGTCGAGCATGTCACCATAAAAGGCCGACTCGGTCTCATTCACGACCAGGATATCGGCCCGATTGAGAATGGACGGCGGCAAAGGCTGGGCTGGCGCGAGATTGATGCACAAGAGTCCCTTGGTTGTTGCTGCCACATGTTCAATGGTTGCGACGGGCAGCTCGAGTTGGCACAAAGTGGCATCAACCATTTGGTCGAAAACGGGCAGGGTAGCCTCAGAGACTTGTTCATTGGCCCCCGGGGCGACGATGATTTGGTTTTCGCCATGTCTGTCGACACCAATAAGGGCAACGCCGGTGGTCATTGCGTCCAGGACCTTGACCCCGTGCAAATCAACACCAGACGCTCGAAGGATGGCCAAGGCTTGACTGGCCGCATCGTCACGACCAACCGCTCCAATCAGCTCGACCTCGGCACCCAGGCGTCGGGCTGCGAGGGCCTGGTTGGCCCCTTTTCCACCGGGATAGTGCGCCAAGATGCCGCCACTGACGGTCTCGCCAGGTCGCGGCAGCGTCTCAACCCGCGCGACGATATCGAGATTGATGGAACCGATCACTCGGATGCGAGGTTGGTGTGTCATCGGGCCAGATACTTTAACAGGAGGTCGAGTACAGCAGTCGCATCAATTTGGGTCACCCACAGCGCATTGAATCCATCGGCAATCTGATGGCGGAATTCCACCGCAGTATGGCCCCGTGTGAGTTCACTTTGAGTTTCAACCCGGATCTGGCAGGGCTGACAAGTGAAAGCTTCGGGCACCAGCAAATAGGCTATGACACAGGGATCGTGCAGCGGTGCGCCGGGGGCTGGCTTGTCTGGTTCAGCGGTGTCCACCAGATTTGCCGGCAGCGCATTGGAGAACGCCAGCATCTCGGCGACCAACGTGGCCAGCGGCGTGTTAAGGGCATTGATGGCATCAATCCAGCCTTGGGTCCCCCGGACTTGATGCGTGGCGTCGAGCCCCAAGATGATAAGCTTGCAGCCTGAGTTCAAGCAAATGTCGGCCGCCTCAGGATCTGCATAGACATTGTATTCAGCCGATGCGGTGATGTTTCCACCTTCACGTCGCGCTCCACCCATGATGATGATTTGGCGCAGCCTCTTGGCTACCTCTGGTGCCTGCCGGATCAGCACGGCGATGTTGGTCATGGGCCCTGTCACCGCGAGGTCGATGGTACCGGCGGGATGGCTGTCGATTGTCTGTATAAGGAATGAAATGGCATCCTCAGAGCTTGGACCCGATTCCAGCGGGGTGATCGGATAATGGCCAAGTCCATCCGGACCATGGAAATCATCGGCTATGACCGGCTCACGCGTCATCGGTCGGGCATGTCCGGAATGAACGGGAACATCCAGCCGCCCCGCAATCTCGCGGATCAAGCAGGCGTTTCGTGTGGTCCGCCTGAGATCAACATTGCCCGCCGTTGTGGTGATGCCGAGCAGAGTCACCCGGTCAGGTGCTGCCAATGCCAGGGCAAGGGCAACTGCGTCATCAACTCCGGGATCACAATCAATGAGAAGAGAAATGGGCGCGCGGTGATGAGTCATACGGTTCTGGCGGCCTTATCCTTGTCATTGCTTGCCTTAATCATGGTACGGACTGCCTCCCATTGGGCGTCATCCCATGCACGTAATCCCGCAAAATTGCCCCCTGTGGCCTGATAAGCCGCCCCATCTATGGCAATGGTCTGACCATTCACATATTCGGCACCCTTGGCCATTAAGAAGACGGCCAAGTTGGCCAGCTCGGTCATTTCGCCAACCCGTCCTAAAGGATTGCTTTGCCGTTCTGCCGAATCCATGCTCGAACCCGGCGACAGCCGCTCGGTCATGCCTTTGGTCGGGAAGGGACCGGGTGCGATATTATTGAACCGAATGCCATAGCGGCCCCATTCTACTGCCAGGGATTCAGCCATGGCGCGGATGCCTGATTTCGACATAGCCGAAGGCACAGTGAACGCTGAACCATTCCATACCCAGGTCGTGAGAATATTGATGACATTTCCCGACTTGCCCTCGGCGATCCAACGTTTGCCGATGTCCAATGTCATATAGAAAGTGCCTCGAAATACGATATTGGCGATGGCGTCGAAGGCGCGGGGCGACAAATCTTCGGTTCTTGAGATGAAGTTGCCTGCAGCATTATTCACCAGGCCAGTCAGGGTGCCTCCATCGGCCCAGATAAGGTCTATCGCGTCACGGATTGCCTCCGCATTGCGAATGTCACACGGTACGGCAACAACCCGTCCGCCATGCCGACCCATTAATTCGTCCCGCGTCTCTTCCAGAACCGCTCCTCGACGACCCAGAATATATACCTCAGCGCCCAAAGCCAGAAATGCTTCGGCCATTTCCTTGCCGAGACCTGTGCCCCCGCCAGTGACCAAAATGCGCTCGCCCGCCATCAGGCCGGGCCGGAACATCAGCTTCTTAGGATCCATAAATGGCGCACTCCCCTTTTGTGCCTGGTGTGGCGGACGCAGTCTTGCCAGCCCGTGATTTTTATCAAGCCACGTCACTATGGCGATTATTCGCCAGCTGTCAGCCCCCGGTTATGTCGCCAGATGTGACACTCAGCCCAAGAGGAAGGCGAGGGGCTCTTTAAGTCGGGCGCGCCAAGATGCCTCATTATGATCGGCTCCGTCATAGATGCGGCTCTCAAAATCCACGCCCTGCCGCCAGCCCTTGGCTGTGAACATCTGGTCAACGGCTTGCTGATAGGGTGCATAGATTGAATCAAGATTTTGCGTCCCGTGGTCCATCCAGATGCGATGTGTTCCGGGTCGGGGCAGTTTCTGATCGAGATAAGTGGTGATCGCCTTGATCATCGCTTGGGTGTCGCACGTATGGGTCTTATACACTTGGCCTCGGCAGACAATCGGCCAATGAGTCGATAGACAGCCTGCGCCAGCGAACACATGGGGATATTCGCAAATGGCATAGGCTGATATCAATCCGCCCATGCTGGAGCCCATGATAAAGGTCGATGCTGGATCGGACTTGGTTCGATAATCGCGGTCGATCATGGGTTTAAGTTCCTCAACAAGGAATCTCAAATAACCATCGGCACCAGACGCGCCGCCATTTTCTTCAATCGCGCGGGTTCTGAGCTCAGAGTCCATTGCCTTTTCAATACCAGTTGGCGTGTAGTCTTGTGCACGCATTTTGGTATTCCAGACTCCCACCACAATGGCGGCATGATCAGGGTCCTCAGCTGCACGTGCTTCCATGACGGCATCAATGCGCCACGACTCGCCCCCAAAAGCATGGCTTCCAGCAAAGATGTTTTGCCCGTCATGCATATAGAGCACCCGGTAACGGCGCTTAGACGTCTGATAATCAGGCGGCAGCCAAACACTGACATTGCGCGCCCCGGTAAAACGACTGGGCATGGCTTCATAGCGAATGACCATCGTGTTGCTAGCCCTTGGAAAAGCGGGAAAGAAGCAAGCTGCCGCCATACCGCTTGTGGCGGTCAATAGTGTCCGTCGGTCCATAAAGATACTCACTCATTTTGAGAGCCTAAGGTGTGCGAACCCAAATCTGCAGGCTCTGGGCGGGGCTGTCTAGGGTTACAGACGCCCCCCCGAGCAGCGTGGCGTCTTTACCTCCCACGCCTTTCAGATGGTCGATGGTCTTGCCATCTGCAATCTTGCGCCAGTTTCCTTGGGGGACGATGACGCCATCAAATTTGGCCGGTGTGCTGCCCACATTGGCCAGCACAAGCACCTCACCGCCAATGAAATAGCCCAATAGGTTTTCATTTTCGGGTGTGATCCAGTTGATGTAATTTGGCCCTGGCACCTTAGCGACCCGGAACACTTCCCCAGCATCGCTGTTGCGAAAAGCAATCAAGCCGCGCCACCAGCCGTTCATCGCCACAAAATCGTCTGGCGCGCCAGTCTTTGGTGAGCGATCCAGATCTGACCAGACAAATTCATTTGGTGTGCGGACATTATAGGTGTCGTGGCGACCCTTGAAATAGATGGGGCCGGTGGCGGTGTAGCGTATGACATCCTCTTTCGGGGCAAGCCCTTTCGAGCGCATCATTTCCGACCCGCCATGCAAGACAATGGGTCCAAGACTGGTGAGCAGAAGGCCCGCGGCGACCCGGTAGGGGGCCTCGTCGACCCCCTCCAAACCATTCCAATTGCGGTCTGCAAACCGGTCGGCCAGCGTCCAATTGTCGTGGATATCCGCATAATTGATCCCAAGATTGGTCGAACCGGCTTCTTCAGGCCAGCTATTGGCAATGGCCTTCATGGCATTGGCGCGCTGTGCAGCATTGCCCCCGGCATAGCCGCGGTCAGTCCTTTTGTCATCGAGCTTGAAGGGGGAGCCGACCAAGGCATTGCGCGTATCATCTTGGAAGAATGTGATCGGAGCATCTTGCTTGTACCAGTCCCAATCCGGGTTTGCCCGCACGATGGGGTCACTCACATCAATCCAGGGCTCACCATAGATGATGACATCGGGCCCGACTGCCTCCCGAAGAGCAATCAATGTCTGTTGGTCAATTTGGCCGGCCAGATCAATGCGGAAGCCATCAATCCCAAACTCCTCGATCAAAGCCTTGGCCTGATCAATCAACCAGCGCTGGGTCATCGGCCGATCTTCTGTTTTCACTTCATTGCCGAAAACACCAATATGTTCACCCGCGTCGCTGGTTCGATAATAATAATCCCGGTCCAGCACGTTGAAATTGAACAACATGTTGCGCCCATCCATGTTTTCGCCGGTGTGGTTGGGCACAATGTCGACAATCACTGCAATGCCGCGATCGTGGAAGGCCTGGACGAGATCGCGGAATTGTTCACGTTCTGCACCATAATCGCTACCTTTTCGTCGATAGGTGTTCTCAATGGCAAAGGCATGAGTGGTGCGATAGCCCCATTCGTAACTGAGCCCGGCCACGCCGAGGCGTTGCATTTCGGGGTCTTTTGCAAATGCCTCTTGCCATTCGGCTGCAGGATAATGCAGGAATTCCTGCATCGGCAGCAGGTGGACAACATTGATGCCCAGATCGACAAGATGATCGAAGCCAATTTTCTGCCCTTTCTTGCTGCGCAAGCCTGGGATCGTAAAGGCCGGGATCGTGCCTTTCAGGTCATCGGCTACAGGTAATTGCCGGGTGAAATCCTCAATATGGACTTCGTAGGCCACCACATCCTCCATTTTGGGGCGACCATTGGCGAGTGGGCGGGCTGGGCGTGTTTTGGCCATGACCCGGCTCTTGCCATAGGATTCAGCATTGGCGCGGGCGTAGGGATCCGAGATATGCACCGGGTGGCTTTCATAGAAGAAGCGACCTGGGCCGGGTTTGCCATGGACGGTGAAGTCGTAAAATGTGCCGCTAAGATCGCCCTTAAGGTCTGCCGCCCAGACGCCATTGTCGTCACGGACCATATCGATAACTTGCCGTGCCTCTTCAGGCTTTGCCCCTGCCGCATCATAAAGATAGAGGCGAACCTTCTCTGCGCGCGGTGAGAAAATAGCAAACCGTGTTGTACGGCCATCTGCTGACACATTGGCCCCAAGTGGCTTTGGCGAATAAAGGGTGCGAAACCAGGCATCAGGGCGTACCCGGGCTGATAAATTCTGCGACTTATAGTCAAGCCGGTAAGAGGCTTTCATGTCGATGGGTTGTGCTGGTATGATCAGACTGGTTTCGGCCTCATTCGGCAGGATGGTCGCGATGGCAATTTCCTGATTGTCGCTAGCGACCAGGCGCCACTCAGAGGGCGCAAAAGAGCGCTCGACCCCTTCCAGATGTGCCCAGATCGCTGTGGGGCTGGCAAGTTCAGCGCGCAGACTTGGCTTGATGGGCTCGCCGGCAACAGCAAAGCCGCTTGTACAAAGTGCCAAACTCGCGGTTAGGAGACGCAGGCAGCGGCGCAGGGCAGGGGGGGGCATGGAATTCCTCCTTAAGGTCTGGTCTGGCTGGATGCAGCGGGGATTACCCCAAAATGGCTCGACAATTCCGGGCGATGAAGTCATCGTGGCTTGGCATATTGGCGACAGCCTTATCAATGATGGTGGCGACATTAGTCATGAATTCATCTAAGTCTTGGTCAGACAGATTGTCAGCCAGTGCATGATAGGATCTGGGCTCAATCCCTTGGCCTAACAGAACCTGTAGCCAACTCGGCTCGGCGAAGAGATCATTCGGCCGACGTTCAATGCGTCCTGTCGCACGGAACAAGTCAATCTTATGGGCCAAGCTGTCGGGGATTTTCATGGTCTGGCAAGCCAGCCAGAAGGGCGAGTCGGTGCGCGCATTGGCATGATAATGGAGAACCAGAAAATCCCGGATGAGGGCATATTCCTCGCCAGCCTGTTGGTTGTATTCATCCGACAACACGGTGTCACAGGCCTTGTTGGGAAATAGGGAAATCAGGCGACTCACTGCGGATTGGATCAGATGGATGGACGTTGATTCCAGCGGCTCCATAAAGCCACTGGCTAGGCCTACAGCAACACAATTCTTGTTCCAAAATTTCTTGCGTCGACCTGTGGTGAACTTCAGCGGTTTGGGATCGGCCAGCGCCCGCCCGTCCAGATTGGCCAACAGGGCTTGGGCAGCTTCATCATCGCTCATGAAGGCGCTGCAATAGACGTGGCCATTGCCAATGCGATGCTGGAGTGGGATGCGCCATTGCCAGCCAGCCTGACGGGCCGTCGCTCGTGTATAGGGCGTTAGCGGGCTGACTGATTCACATGGAACCGCCAGCGCCCGGTCACACGGCAGAAACTCAGTCCAATCTTCATAGCCGGTCTTCAAGGCCTCTTCGATCAGCAGTCCGCGAAACCCAGAGCAATCAATGAAGAGATCCCCGGGGATTTCGCGGCCTGTTTCAAGTCTGACGGAGGCGATAAAGCCTGTAAGTGGGTCAAGCGCCACAGAGCCGATTTTCCCCTCGTTCCGCGTGACGCCAAGGCGTTCGGCGAACTGGCGCAGGAAGCGCGCGTAGAGGCCTGCATCAAATTGGAAGGCCCAGGTTGGACCGGGCAGTGGCGAAGTGCCTAGCCGCTCAAGCCGGTCAAAGCGATTGCAATAGGCTGCCTGGCCGGCGGTCGAATAGTCCCAAAGTGAGCGTCCTTTGCCGGTTTTCTGATGCCGCAACCAATGATGATGGAAGGGAACGAAGCCAAGATTATGACCGATACCGCCAAAAGCGTGGATATAGCGCTCCCCCTGGCGATGCCAATTGACGAATTCGATACCCAATTTGAACGTGCCATTGGTCTTGGCAACAAACTCATTTTCATCAATGCCGAGGATTGAATTGAAAATGTTGATCTGCGGGATGGTGGCCTCACCGACGCCAACTGTGCCGATCTCATCGCTTTCGATAAGGTCGATCAAGATGCGGGGACCCAGCACCTTGGCCAAGGCGCTGGCGGTCATCCAACCCGCGGTGCCACCACCAACGATGACAATTCTCTCAATAGGTTGTGCGTCCAAAGCCTGCTTCTCCTTGCGCTCAGACCTGCCTGACACAGGCCGTTTCAACGGGCAAATCACAACATAGAAAACCCCCGCCAGCGCAGGCCGACGGGGGTTATCACGTTACCGATCTGTCAAGATCAGAACTTGTAGTTCACACCCACCAAGAAGGTACGGCCATATTCCTGATAATCCTTCACCAAACGCTCGTCATCATTGATTAGCGTGGTGAAAGGCTCATCAGTGATGTTATTCACTTGGAACAGGATTGACAGATTGTTCAGAGGGCCAGATTGGAAAGTGTATCCGATTTGACCGTCAAGTACCGACTCTGCCTGTATGCTGCGGGTTTCCAAGTTTGCACCGAAGGCAACCACCGAACCAGTGAAGTCTGAACGGTAACGGTTGCTAAGGCGCGCTTGGAAGCCATAGCGCTCGTAGTAGATCGAAGTGTTGAAAATCTGCTCTGACAAGCCAGGCACTTTTGTCGCAGGCTGACCAGCGATCGGCTTGATGCTACTGTCATTATAGGTGGCACTGAAGTTTGCACCAAAGCCTTCAAGGGCTGGCACGAACTGATCGAACGGGAACGAAGCGGTGAATTCAACACCCCTAATGAACCCACCCTTCACATTTCCGGGCGAGCTTGCAATACCAACTGTGGTTGGGCTTGCGGGTGCGCCTGTCGGCACAATCAAACCAGTTGCATCAAACGGACGTTCGACACTGTCAACGATCCAAGATTCGAGGTTCTTATAGAAGCCGGCAACTGCGAAGTAGGCGCGGCGACCGAAGTATTTTTCGTAGCTGACGTCGAGAGCTTGAGCCAAAATAGGTTGCAGCAATGGGTTGCCCGAATTCTGGAACCAGCGGGTGCCGCGGGTCGGGACTATCGAGCTGTCATAGCTGTAGCTGAAGGCCGCATTCATCTGATCCATGCGAGGACGTGAAAGCGTTCGGGCCAATGCAACGCGGATCTTGGCGTCATTGTCTAGCGCGAACGCCAAGTTCATGCTGGGCAGAACATACGTATAGTCGGTTCCTTCAGTCTTGGTCACCAAGGTCGCGTTCGAGTTGCTGCGACCCCGAGCAGTTGAGCTTTGGTCGGTGTTGACGACTTGAACGCCGAAATCACCTGTCAACGGCAAGCTGCCCACGTCGGTATCGATATTGAACTTAGCAAAGGCGGTGATCAGAGTTTCCTCAACCAACCAGCTTTTGATTGCTACGTCGGCAGCTGTATTCGGACGCAGTGAATAGACCGTGCCGAGGAAGCCACGAGGGTCATAGCTGACCACATTACCTAAGCCGAGCCAAGAAAGATTGGTTTGACCAACCCGTGCCGAGGTTGGAATTGTCACGCTACTGGCACCACCAGCCAAATCCAGGAACCATTCATTCACAGTCTTTTCTTTGCTGCGATCTGAATAGCCAACACCATATTCGACTGACTTAATTGCCTTGTCGCCGCTAAATTCGTGCTTCGCAGCGATCTTCAGCGTGTTGAGTTCATCAACTGTGCCGGGTGCCTTGTAGTATCCCGCTTGGCCCCAGCCGCCGGGATCGGTAAGGCTGATGGTGTTGTAGTCGCCATAGTTGATGCTGGGCTTAAACACCAAGCGACCAGCCTCAGCAGTTGCGAAAGCCAGATTGTCGGTCGCACCGGCCGACCCGCGACCCGTACCAGAGTAGGATTCGATATCAGTGTCTGTCCGGTCACCCTTCGACCAGCTCAAATCAACAACCAGTGAGTCCCTAGGACCGAATTGCCATTCAGCTTTGCCGGCTAGAGCTGACAATTCAGCTTCTCGGGCACGGACGTCATTGCGAATTATGCCCTTGACGCCGTTAAACGTACCGCGAGCGATGATGCCATTGCTTACTACAGCAGTTGGGGGTGGCTGCAATTGGGCACCCGACCACCACAATGGCAATTCAATGCCGCGCAAAATTTGCTCGTCGTTGAATTTCGAATAATAGCCATCCAGCGACAGCGTCAGCGTTTCAGATGGTTGGAACTCGATGACACCCATATAACCATCACGGGTGATATTTCCTGACAGCGCATAGGGCTTTACCCCGCCGATAACAAATGTGTTAGCCGGAACGTTGAATGGGTTGGAACCCACTGTTGGATATCCCCAAGCTTCATAACGGTTAGACTGATATGGGGATTCCATGTGGGCATAGCCTAACGCTACTCCCAGTTTGCCGTCCATGAATTGATCGATATAGGCTAGCGACACGCGGTTGCCATTCTCAGAGGTGCCAGCGTTCAACGCGCCAAGGTCATTCTGCTCATAACGCGCACCGACTGCGAATTGGCGACGGCCAAACTTCAGGGGACGAATGGTTTGAAGATCAACGGTACCTGCAACGCCCTGCGCCAACAAGGTCGCCGTCGGGGTCTTATAGACTGCAGCACCAGCCAAGAGTTCTGAAGGGTACTGATCAAATTCAACGCCGCGGTTATCACCAACTGAGACTTGCTCGCGGCCGTTGAGTAGGGTGGTGGTGTAATCTGGGCCTAGGCCACGAACTGACAATTGCGACGCCCGACCATCGATCCGCTGGGCGGCAACGCCTGGCAGACGGGCAAGTGATTCAGCGATCGAGACATCGGGCAATTTACCAATATCTTCAGCCGAAACGACTTCGGCGATCACGCCCAAGCTCTTTTTGGCATTAATGGAGTTTTCAATCCCGCGACGGATACCAACCACAACGATGGTCTCAACATCCTTGTCTGAGGCCTCAGTCGTGTTGGTGGATTGTGCATGGGCTGTCCCGCTTAAGGCTGCCAGCATGGCAAATGACGACACGGCACCGACCAGCAAACGCGAACGCGACACGCCGGGGCGTGATTCTGAGTGACTATTCATCGCGGTTCCTCCCAATAAGGCCTGTCCGACCGCAACGGACCCGCCTGTGATTCATGGCAGAACACGCCAATTGTCAGTCTCATGTTAGACCGCTCAGCGATATCCTGCGCCCTAGACTGACCCAAGAGCCTTGAATCAGCATTCAAAAGACGTTCAACCAACACTAATTTGTGAACGTGTAGGAAAGCTACATGACAAAATTGCAACCAATGTGCAATGGCAAAGTGGCCATGAATGCAGGTAAATGCGACAAGGCAGCCAGACTGGTGCAGGCTTGCAACAGCCTACGCTGGTCAATTTGGCACCTCCGGCTATATCAGCGTGAGGGGTTTAAAAAAGAATGCACGCAAGTTGCGCGATAGATAGATAACCGAGCTGAGGCTTCATTGGGGAGGAAATGAGCGCATGCAGGACCGGAATCTGGACAACCTTGTGATCGTTGGGGGTGGATCTGCCGGCTGGATGGCCGCTGCCGCGGCCGCAAATGCGGCCGGTCGCGCGTGCGAGATTACGCTAATTGAATCCGACGAGATTGGCACCGTTGGAGTCGGCGAAGCCACTATTCCTCCGATCAAGGTTTTCAATCGGAGCCTCGGCATTGATGAACGGGAGTTTGTGGTCCAGACAAAGGGTACCTTTAAGCTTGGCATCGAGTTTGTGAATTGGGGCCGTCAAGGCCATCGTTATTTCCATCCGTTTGGAACTTATGGTGTAGATTTTGATATGGTCCCGCTGCACCAGTATTTCCTGCGGGCACGTCAGCGTGGAATGTCGCCGGGGTCGTTGGACGATTTCACGATGGCTTGGCAAGTGGCAAAGCGTGGACGCTTTGCGCCACCGACTCAAGATCCCCGCTTAATCCAGTCGACTTATGATTATGCCTATCACTTTGATGCCGGGCTTTATGCACGCTATCTGCGTTCCTACGCCGAGGCGCGCGGGGTCAAGAGGCTCGAAGGAAAGATTGCCGATGTTGGTTTGTCCCAAAAGGATGGCCGCATTGACTTCGTGAGGTTGGAAGATGGCAGAGTGGTGGCAGGCGACTTCTTTGTCGACTGCTCGGGCTTTCGCGGCATACTGATTGAGGGGGCCTTAAAGACTGGCTATGAAGATTGGTCGCATTGGCTGCCCTGCAACAGGGCTGTGGCAGTGCCCTGTGCGCATGGCGGCGAGTTTACTCCTTATACTCGGTCTACGGCTCGCGAAGCGGGCTGGCAATGGCGGATTCCGTTGCAGCATCGCATCGGCAATGGCTACGTTTATTCTAGTGACTTTATCAGTGATCAGGAGGCGCAGCGTACGCTGTTGGCCAATCTAGATGGCAAGGCTTTAGCCGATCCCCGGCCATTGCGCTTTACCACCGGTCGCCGAAAGAAGGCTTGGAACAAGAATTGTGTCGCCATAGGGCTGGCAGCAGGCTTCATGGAGCCGCTGGAATCGACCAGCTTGCATCTGATCCAGACCGGCATCACTCGCTTTCTTGCCTTGTTTCCGGACAAGGAGATTGATCCGGTGCTGGAAGCTGAGTTCAACCGGCTTACCACTTACGAATGGGAACGCATCCGCGATTTCCTGATTTTACACTATTGCGCCACTGAGCGGACCGATACGGAGCTTTGGCGATATTGCGCGAACATGAGTTTGCCCGACACACTTGCTTATAAACTGGCTCATTTCCGGAAATATGGTCGCATGGTGTCAGATGGACCGGAGCTCTTTCTTAATCCAAGCTGGCTGGCAGTCTATCTAGGCCAATTCGTGGAACCCAGTGGCTATGACCCACTTGTTGACGCTCGTCCACAAGTCGAAGCAGATCGGCATTTGGCAAGTCTGAAGAAACTCATGGCCGAAACAGCAGAAACTTTGCCGACCCACAGAATGTTTATAGCTCAAAACTGTCAGGCAGCAACTGTTGAGACCTAGCTGACCATGCGCAAGCGTGGCCCTTCCTCGCTAGCTTTGATAATCTCGTTGCTTGATTTTGGTTTGCCGAACAAATTGCCCTGTGCATGAGTGATATCGAGCTCTAGGATTTCTACGATTGTCCGCTCACTTTCCACCCGGTCGGCAATCAGTTCAACACCGTAGCGGGAGAATAGGGCGGAAACATCTGCAGGTTCGAATTGGCGGTTCAGGCCAGTGACGGGCACAGTCTTGGCTTCAACGAGTTGCTGGATTAGGCGATCCCCCGCTATCTTAACGTAGCGCACACCCATCCGCTCAAGTTTGCGCAGATCAAAATCGAGAGTCTCGCAACGATCGATGGAGAAACGGAAACCGAGGTCGAAGAGCCTTCCCATGTTGCGCTCCGCAGCCATGGGAATACGCTCGAAAGAATCACGCGTTAGCTCAAATATAATGGAATTGGCCAAGTCCTTATTGTCACGCAGGAAGGCGATGAATTGGGGGAAGAAAGTCTCATCTCCCAGACTCGTGGTTGAAATGTTGCAAAAGATTCCAATCCTTCTGTCATGCTTGATAAGGCGGCGCGCAATATGAACACATCGTAACAGTAGCAAATTATCGATCTCGCCGACCAAACCTGACGGCTCTGCCACCCTCAAGAATTCACTTGGAAGGATTACCGCCCCAGATGGATCGCGGAGGCGTGTGAAGCCTTCATAGTAGACGATCTTTCGCTGAGGCAACGCAACGATCGGCTGCAAATGCAATTCGACACGATTTTCTTCCAGTGCCGATCGAACGGCAGCCAAAAGGCTACGATCTGATAGGCGCGGAGCCAATTTGATGCCATCTTGGGCAACGGACTCACGCCGCCGTTCGTTTTTTTGGACATAATTTGTCAAAAGAAGAGCAATCTCGCGCACTTCGCGAGCCAAAGCTGCCTCGCGGGCTTGAGCATCTTCGGCAAGCGTCGTTTTCAGAGTCTCGATTTCCTGCCGAGTAACAACTTGCTGGTCTTTGATTGCTTGGAACTCACCATCGATTTTGGCTTGTTCAGTCCGCGCCAATTTGGCCTCGCGTGGGGTGAAAGCCAGATGGAACAAACCACAGGCCACAGCAAGGAGCCCGCCCATACAGATAGAAACACCCGCGCCGGCTCCCTGCACATAATAGGCACCCGCACCCAAGCCGATCGCTGCAATGCAATAAGTCAAAAAGAGCACGAAATGGGCGGCAGCGAGCACGGGTTTCTCCCGAAATGTGGATTAAAATCCTTCATCCACACATGAAGACTGAACTGGTTAACGCTTAGTTTACCATAGGCCAAACTCGTGGTGCGATCCGCACAGGAAATCAATGACTTTCTGACTGTAGTCCTGATTTTGTTGTGGTTAGATCGCGCCCAAAATTGGGAACATCAGTATCTTGGCCAGCTTCGATGACTTCTCGGCGCATTTTGCGCGCCCGCTCAAATGTGGAGAATAGGGTATCGCCGTCGCCCCAGCGAATGGCGCGACGCAGCGCGGTCAGATCTTCCGAGAATCGTCCCAAGAGATCAAGGACGGCTTCCTTGTTCATTAAGAACACATCGCGCCACATTGTCGGGTCTGATGCGGCGATTCGAGTGAAATCGCGGAAGCCACCGGCGGAGTATTTCACGACTTCACTGTCGGTGACGGCCTCAACATCTTGAGCTGTGGCTACCACACAAAAGGCGATCAAGTGAGGCAAATGGCTGGTCATGGCCAGGACTTGGTCGTGACGGATGGGGTCCATGCACTCAACGCGGGCACCTAAGCTTTCCCAAAGATCGGTAAGCTTGCGTACTGCATCCTGATAGGTGGGGCGCGGATCGTCAATTGGTGTCAGGATCGCCCAACGGCCCTCAAATAGTGTTGAATACCCAGCATCAGGGCCAGATCGTTCGGCTCCTGCAATTGGGTGACCCGGGACCAGGAAGCAATGCTCTGGCAGGACAGGGCGCAATTGTTCGATGATCGCTTCTTTAACAGACCCAACATCGGTTATGATTGCACCGGGCTTGACGTGTGGTCCAATCAATGTGCCAATTTCTCCCATGCTGCCGGGCGGCGTGCACAGTATGACGGCATCTGCATGCGCCACAGCCGCTTCCGGGCTATCTGCGATGACGCCCAGTTTAAGTTCAGCAATCCGGGCCTTCACTGCAGGGTCTCGGTCATAGAGAACAATATGTCTGACCAAGCCACGAGCACGACTGGCTTTCGCCACGGATGAACCGATCAGACCGGCCCCAATGATGGCCAGTGTGTCAAAGATCGGAGGAGACGCGGTCATTAGCTTGCCATAAAGTCTTTGAGTGCCGCCACCAAAAGACGATTTGGCTCCTCAAGGCCCACGCTGATGCGCAAATAATCATCCAATTGATAGGCTTTAACTGCCCGCACGATAAGACCGCGCTCCCGCAGGAAGTTATCCGCCGCCGATGAAGTCTTGCCGTTTTCGCCGGGGAAGCGCACTAACAAGAAGTTCCCAACGCTTGGAGTTACTTCCAGCCCAAGTAAGCGTATTTCTTGGGTCAAATATGCGAGCCACTGCGCATTGAATATGATACTTTTGTTGGCGAAATCCTGATCAAGGATTGCAGCTTCGGCAGCAGCCAAGCCCGGTGCGCTTATGTTAAACGGACCACGGACTCGGTTGAGAGCGTCGATGACCAATTGAGGACCATAGCACCAACCAACCCGAGCGGCTGCCAATCCGTGGATTTTTGAGAACGTGCGTGTCATCAAAACATTGCCTTCTTGCCCAGCCAATTCGAGACCTGAAGAATAGTCATTGGTCTGGACATACTCACTGTAGGCTGCGTCCAGAACCAGTAAGACGTGGCTGGGTAAGCCTGCGTGGAGTCGCTTTATCTCGGAATAAGGCAAATAGGTCCCTGTTGGATTATTTGGATTGGCCAAAAACATAATTTTTGTCTTGGTTGTGACACAACCCAATAATGCATCGACATCAGCGGTTAGATTTGTCTCAGGCGCAGATATACAGACAGCTCCCGCTTGTTGAGCTGTAAGACGGTAAACCAAGAAGCCGTGTGCCGACTGTACCACTTCATCACCCTGATCGAGAAAGGCGCGGCCAAGCAATTGGAAGATTTCGTCAGAACCACTCCCGCACATGATTCGGTTCGCATCTAGGCCATAACGATGGGCAATGGCTGTACGAAGGCCAGCATGCTCACCATCAGGATAAATCGCAAGTTCATCGGCGGCAGCTCTATAGGCCTGCAAAGCCCTTGGGCTGCAACCCAAAGGATTCTCATTTGACGAGAGCTTCCAAGGCTTTTCAAAGCCAGGAACTTTAGCTTCACCGCCCTTGTAGGGAACGATGTCGAGAATTCCTGGCAGTGGGGCGACGGACATAAGTGGACCTCGTTGCATAACGAATTGTGCGCCCGGCATGGCCTTATGGCTTGTCGAGGTCAAGAGGCCTTCGGCTGCAGTTCAACTTGGGCCAATGTCCCATTTTAAGCCAGCCTTTACATCCTGATGGTAGAGCCTAGCTGCGAAAGCTTTCTGAACCACCCCGAGAGGCTCTGGTTCACGACAAAATGACCGAGAACACTCGGCAAAGATGACTTGGTGGGTAGAATGAGTAAGACAGTCCTAATCGTTGATGACGATCCAGCCCAGCGTCGCTTGTTGCAAGGCGCGGTTGAACGACAGGGCTTTGCCACCCGCACCGCAGAAGATGGGGCCCAGGCCATTGCCCAAGCGATGGACCCGGCAGTGGATGTGGTACTGCTTGATCTCATCATGCCAGGCGTGTCTGGTATGGAAGCGCTTGGGGCCATTCGGGCCAAACGCGAGGATTTGCCTGTCGTGGTGCTGACAGCTTCAGGCGGTATCGATACCGTTGTCAAAGCCATGCAGGCGGGCGCAACAGACTTTTTCGTCAAGCCAGCCAGCCCTGAACGTGTCATGGTCTCGATCCGCAACGCCCTGAAGGTTGGGGAATTGTCGGGTGAGGTGAAGCGGTTAAAAAAGAAAGCGGCTGGTACCTTTACATTCTCGGATATGGTCGCAGGGGCCCCGGCCATGCGCCAAGTCATCCGCTTGGGTCAGCGCGCGGCTAGCTCGAACATTCCTGTTTTGATCCTAGGCGAAAGCGGTGTGGGTAAGGAAGTGATTGCGCGAGCCATCCATGGGGAGAGCGAACGCTCCGGCCGCCCGATTGTGGCCGTCAATTGCGGCGCTATTCCAGAAAACCTGGTCGAAAGCATCTTGTTTGGACACGAAAAGGGTGCCTTCACAGGTGCACATGATCGTCATTTGGGCAAGTTTCAAGAAGCTGACGGTGGCACTCTTTTCCTCGATGAGGTTGGTGAGTTGCCGCTCGATATTCAGGTAAAGCTTTTGCGCGCACTGCAGGAGAGTGAAGTCGATCCAGTCGGTTCCAAGCGACCTATCAAAGTTGACGTGAGGATTATCGCTGCCACGAACAAAGACTTGACTAAGTTGGTAGCAGAAGGCCGGTTCCGAGAGGACCTATATTATCGGCTCAATGTTTTCCCAATCGATGCCCCACCTTTGCGCGAGCGGATGGATGATGTACCGGCTCTGCTCAAGTATTTTGTCACTCGTATCAATGCCGAAGAAGGCAAGCGGGTCCTTGGGGCTAGCCCACAAGCGATGTCAATGCTGCAGAGCTTTGACTGGCCCGGTAATGTGCGCCAACTGGAGAATGCGGTTTTCCGGGCCGTGGTGCTTTGTGATGGGGATTTTCTACAGCCTGAGGACTTTCCTCATGTACAAGCTGCATTACCCCAGTTTGTTATTGACGAAGGCAGTCTTCCATCTTCTCCGGCCAATTTTCCCCAATCAGTTCCCGCTTCAATTTTGCCACAGGTCCAATCGGTGGCCCCAGCCAATTCCGATATCTTGGCGGCAGCCATCGAGGCTGGGAGCGGGATCGCCATTTTCGATCCAGCGGGCCATTTACGCACGCTGGAGCAGATTGAGCGAGATCTCATCGAATACGCAATTGACCTTTATGCTGGTCATATGACTGAGGTGGCCCGTCGTTTAGGTATTGGTCGCTCAACCCTTTATCGTAAGCTCAAGGAATATGATCTTGAGGAGCATATGGCCCGAGCTGCCGGTTAGGTTTGACTAACGCTTAAAAACATAATTGCGTTTAGTGGTTAAGGTCCGTCGATAGCCTGCGCGGTCAAGGGTACCGAGCAGGTCGCCGACCCAGTCTTTTTCGCTGCGCTCGAGGATCAAGAGTCGGGGCCACAGCGACTCGGATGCTGTTGCAAAAAACGGCAGGAGCGCGCGGTCCTCGAAACCCTCAATGTCGATCTTGAGGGCGTCAATGCGTTCGACGCCAGCATCGTCCAGAATCGCCGTCAATGGACGAACGGCCACTTTGATTTGATCGCGTCCGCCTGCGACATGGGCCAAGGACGCCCCACCTTCGTTGTCACTGCCAACTGAGAGGGTCAAAACTCCTTCGCTTTCCCCGGCACCATATGGAAATACTTTGGTATTGAAGTCTGGATTAAGCGCAAAATTCGCCCGCAGCCGGGCAAGCACGCTGGGTTGAGGCTCAATCGCCACAATCCTGCCCGTCGAGCCAATCAGTCGACCCACCCACAAAGAATATGCACCCACATTGGCCCCAACGTCGACGAAGACTGCGCCGGGCTTGAGTTCTTCTGCGAGAATGTCGCGTTCCTCGAGCTCAAATCGAGAAGGGGAGAACATAAGACGCTTCTCGGTCACATTCCGCCGAGGATCGAGACGCATGCGAACGCCCCAAGTCAGAACATCAAGAGGTCCAGTTAGGCCTGGGAATACAAGTCGCTTACCAATCGAAGCTGCCAACTTGCTGAAGGGTCCGGGGTCGCAACGGCGAGCCAAGCCAATGATTTGGCCTTGGAAACGGCTTGGCGCATAAGTGCCAAATGGGCTTACGATGTCTGACATTGTCGTGAGTTGCCATGCGTTATCTGCATTTGCAAGGAAGTAGCCGCACCAATTGACGTAACGGACCGCTTCCCCTCTGCATCTTCCCGGTCTACAGAGGGTGCAGCGCGTGATCTGGCGCATTTTGCTGGATACGCTTAGGGAGGAAATCATGGATCTCGCGACACTTACCGCTGGCATGAAAGAACGTATTGAAGCCAAGCCAGCCTTTGGCAATTCGGTCAAATTTGACTTTGGCGATGCTGGAAAAATCCACATCGACGGCAAGAACGGCAACACGGTCACGAATGATGATGGCGCAGCTGATTGCACGCTGAAAATCGCTTTGGGCGACTTCATCGATATGGTCGAAGGCCGTCTGAATGGCATGAATGCGTTTATGAGCGGCAAGTTGAAGGTAGATGGAGACATGTCGGTCGCCATGAAGCTTCAGTCGATCATCGGCTAAGGTCGATCGCGTTTATGCAATTGGTTCAGGACCCACTGGTTGACAATCTCAAGGGCCTTGAGGTTTTCCGCGTGACGGGTCCTGATGATAAGATGATCCGCGCGGCTTTTATCGCCTCCTCGGCGGAAAAGCCGCGCGGTTCTGTCATTCTAGCTCCAGGCCGGACTGAGTATATCGAGAAATATGCCGAGACCATCACCGACCTCTTGGCGCGCGGCTTTCATGTTTTGACTGTTGATCATCGGGGACAGGGCTGGTCTGACCGATTGGGATCAACGCACTTTGCCGGCCATCTCGATAGTTTTACCAAAGCTGCTGAACATCTGGCGCGTGCAGTTGAAGCTGTTAGTGATCGGCTGACGGGTAGGCGAGTTTTGTTGAGTCACTCAATGGGCGGGGCTATCTGCCTAGAAGCTCTTTTGGTTGATGCGATCCCGAATGTCGTTGGGGCTGCTTTCTCAGCCCCCATGTGGGGTATATTGGGCCCGCCTGGTATGAAACTGTTGGCCAAATCATTGGTCGTGGCAGGAAAGGCCAAAGATGTGGCCCCATCTCTGCCCACGATGTGGCAGCCTGAGGCTTTTGAAGCTAATCAGGTGACCCATGACCTCAAGCGCTTCGCCCGCAATAATGCATTGATGTTGGCAGAGCCGGCTTTGCAGATTGGTGGGCCGACCAATGGCTGGCTTGACGAAGCCTTTAAAGCACTAGCCAGCTTCACCCCTGCACGGTTAAGTCGCCTGAATATGCCAATTCTGGTTGTGAGCGCAGAAGGTGAGACCATCGTGGACAATTCGTCACATGTCCGCATTTGCGGGCAATTGCCGAATGCCCAGCTTAGGATCATCCCTGGCGCTAGACATGAGTTGCTAAACGAAACTGATGCTATCAGGGATCAGTTCTGGAGCCTTTTTGATAGCTGGGTTGGCCCACTTCTAGCTGAATGAGCCTTTTGGCGGTCAAAGGTGCTGACCGAGTGTATTGATGGCTTGCTTAGTCTGAGCGGTGCTTTATACCCGCGCCTTCGGATGGGCAGGTGGCCGAGTGGTTGAAGGCGCACGCCTGGAACGCGTGTATGGGTGAAAGCCCATCGAGGGTTCGAATCCCTCTCTGTCCGCCAGCTCGAACGATTTTCCCGATTTTTCAAAACTTAAAAGTCGGACGCCTCTGTATCCACAACGGTACCCACATTTTAGTTTCAAACAAATTGCAGTTAGGGCCGCTTTGAGGTCGGTTTCGTCGATCCGTTTCGAAGTCTTTCACACGCTAGCGAAGGTCCAGCAGGGACCGCTAATTTGACCTCAGTCGCAGTTTTGACATTAGTCCAAACAACAAATGTCACCGACCGATCCCCGCACCTAGAACCTGCCCAAGCACAAGCTCCGCGCCGGGTATCTCGCGAACCGCGATGACATTCACCCCTCGATCAACGATTGCATGGCGGCCAAGAGCGGCATCGATGTGACCAAGGACCGTGCCTTCCGAGGCACTGGGCTGCACGCCGATTGGGCCGCGCTCGATCCCGAGCTGCTCGCGTGCGGCAGCTTGGAGGTCCTTGTCGCGAAGAGCATACCAACTTTCAGCCTTGAACCCGACCCCACGGCTTTGTGCTGCTCCATGCTTAGCCTTGATGAGATGATCTGCCCGGGTCCGAAGTTCTGCCTCCATGGCCTCGGCCCCATGGCTTGCGAGGCGCGGGCTCAAGCGCTCCAGAAGCGTGAAGACCCGGTCTGATCTGCTCCTGCGATCACCCTGATCCTGATTGCCATAGGCCATGGTTGGAACTCCCAGATGGCGGTCCAGGAAGACCCAGAAACCAGCCATGGGCGCAGTAATTCATGGCATTTCATGAAGGGCAATCAGATTCACCTATTTTACGAATAATATCAGTATGATAAAACTGTAAACTCTTCCCTTTATCTTGCCTCTCCACTATTATTTTTTAAACTGTTCACGCTTGGCACCCACTCAGAAACACAACGAAACTATAAGAAACGCGAAGCAACATATGTGCTAGAAGCAAGTCCTGCATGGCCTGGAAGTATGTGTCTTGCACTACATAAAATAAATTTGTAGTGTAACGACATGGCTGAAGTTCTCCCCCTCCAATTGATGACGCTTTACCAAGATCTCGTTGATACGCATTTATCGCGTACACCAAGCGCTGGCCTGACTGGAGCGCCCTTCAAACGCATGGTGCGTGGGAAAGCCTATTGGTATGCAACTGACCGAACCGGTAGCCATGTGGTTCAACGATACATTGGCCCCGACAATGAGGAGACCAAATCGCGGTTGGTCGAGATTGAAGCACGTCGCGGAGCGACAGAAGCATTCGAGACACGCTGCGGCGATATGGTCGCCCAGTTGCGCGCAGCGCGGCTGCCAACTCTTGACGCTGCGAGCGGCAGCCTACTGGCTAGCCTTTCAGCTCAAGGCGTTTTTGATTTGGGTGGCACACTGGTCGGCACCATGGCCTTTAGGCTTTATGATGCAGAGATCGGCAGGCGGGTCACGCGCATTCAGCCTGCGCTGACACAAGACATCGACATTGCGAGCTATCAGAATTTATCGATCGCTTTGGCCGATGATGCGGCAGCAAGCTTGAAGGCTTTACCAGCAACCCTCACTAAGTTCGGTTTGGAGGTTACGCCATCCATTGACCCGAGAGGTCGCAGCGGGCGCTGGCGGCGCAGGACCGGTGAGCCTGTATTGGATTTTCTTGCCCCATCTTTTGAAGAGGACCAAGATCTCGTCTGGCTTGAAGCGTTGGGGGTGTGGGCACAAGGCTTGCACTATCTGAATTATTTGTTGGCCGACCCCATTCCAGCTGTCGGCCTTTATCGCCATGGCGTACTTGTCCGCATTCCTCGCCCGGAGCGTTTCGCCATTCACAAGCTTATCGTTGCCCAACAGCGCACCGGAGCGGGTATTGCGAAACGCCGAAAAGACTTAGGCCAAGCCCAAGCTCTCATCATGTCATTGGCTGAAGACAGGCCAGCAGAGTTAAAGCGGGCCTACGAGACGGCAAGGGAGCAAGGTCCATCATGGCGGGACGCCATTGGCGCATCGCTTGCGATGGTTGGAGATGAGGCGCGCGCAGTTCTCGCAGCCTAAGCATTTCAGACGGCGTAAGGCCAGCATAACGTTTCTTCCAGTTGAAGTATGTCGCCTGGCTGATCCCTGCCTTGCGACAGATCTACGCGACTGGCGTTCCTTCTTCGCCTTGCTTCACGACGAACGCTTTCTGCGCGTACGTGAACTTCGATGCTTTCATGCCAAACCTCTTCGTCCAGCCAAGGAAAACTACGGCAAAAAACTCCAACTCCAAATGGTCCAAATTTCAGGTGGCAGAGCACTTGTTGAAGTGTCCACGCGCATTTAATGAGTTGCCGCGCAAAGCGCGGCTTGACGAGGAGTGAAAGTCGATCGGTGGCACACAAGGGCTTTGCGCGGGCAGGAGCGAAGCGAAAACTCGGGCCCTTGAAATCGAAGAATGATGGGAAACGCCGCCGGAGACAGTTTTTGAGCCACGCCAACGCATCTCCCGAGACGGGTAACCAGGACAGACGGGCAGTCTGGACCGCACCGAGTGGCTGACGACCCTGCAGTAGCAATCTCCACGCTCGACGCATAAAGCTGGGTAGCTGTTACTATTCCAGCTATGCTCTGGGTCGCAGCCTCACGACTGACCAGTGTTAAGTCGAATGGCCTTGCAAATGGACTGGAACAGCAAGCGCACATGACAGGGCTTGCGGTCCTGGGCGTGGACTAGCCAGAAGGTCACGAGCCTTTGTGTCCCAAGGATGAATGAAGGGAGCTGTTGGAAGGTTCTATATGGTCTGATGCTTCTTGCTGGATCGCTACGATCGTGCTCCAGTCTTGAGGTTCCTTCTAAGCAGCCAAACAACTTCTTGCGGCGCGTAGTCGTGAATGATAAATTTATGCCGCCATGTGGTTGCCCAAAGATATATTGCAACATGGGTTTATACCCCGTCATCGTCATGCCCAAGCGTATGCGGCACTTGTTTTATCGGGGCGCTATGAGGAGGCCGGAGACAGTGGCCGATTTCTGGCTAGTGCAGGGGATGTTCTTTGTCACCGCTCACATGAGGCCCATCAAAATTTCATCACCACGAGTGAGGCCGTCGTTTTAAACCTCCCGGTGCCATCTGAGCACTGCTTGCCACCTGCATTCAAAATTGCGGATCCAGATGCGTTTTTGAAAGACAAACACCTCGACATTGCAACCGCCTTCCAGGCGTTGACTCCGATCGAAATCATTCGTCCTCTGGATCGGGATTGGCCTGATCAACTCGCGCGGGAACTGACATCTGATCCCGCTCTGAGTATTCAAAATTGGGCCGCTATGAATGGTCTTGCCGCTGCGACGGTTAGCCGGGGGTTTAGAAAAACTTTTGGCATTACGCCCATTCGCTTTCGGGCAGAGGCTCGAGCCCGGCGTGCTGTTGAAGCCTTGCTTAAAGGCAACACATCACTTGCCTCACTCGCGTGTGACTTGGATTTTGCCGACCAACCCCACATGACACGGGCTGTCCGAAGCATCGTGAATGCTAGCCCTGCGCAATGGCGTAAGGTCAATTCTATTCAAGAAAAGCCAGAGTGAAGATGCCACTATGTGAGGATGGAACAGAAAAACCTCTATGCCGCCATTCTCGCAGTTAGTTTTACGTGCTTGGTGCCGGTTAGCCCATCGTTTGCCCAAGACGGGAAATTGAGGGACGCACAAGTTGCTGTGTTACAGGCCGAGGGCCCGAAGGCTGCTCTTATCCTAAGGGGCCTGGTTGAGAGCTCACTTCCGATGTCGAAGTGGGATCAACGACGTACGCGCTGCGGTCTTTCTCGCTTAGAGGGCAAACATTCAATACCTCAGCCCGCTTTCAGTGGCGACGACTTCGCCGACCAGATTGTCCGGATCTATCGGTCTTATTGGCAGCAAGCGATTGATCCCGCGAAGCGGGAAATGTCGGAAAAATGGCTATTTGATCAACTTCGTCGGGCGATTAGGCGGCCTCAGATCAAAGATCGAGATGCCATACTCGAGGAAGTGTCGAACCAACTAAATGCCCGTAATATCTATAATACTCAGGGCAAAACGGCTGCACTTTATGATCTCCTCTTGTATCTTCGCGAAGATGAAACACCCTACAAAGTCAACCTTCCAGATGGGACGAGTTACGACGTCAAAGTCTTTCTCTTGAAAAATATGATTAGTCATGGTTGGTCGCGATACTTTAATTGTGGGGGGCCTGGAACAGCGGGGTTTGCGACCGAGCAGGGCCTCTACGCCATAGCGGAAGTTTATGATCTTGAAAGCGAAGATTTCCGGATCAGTTTTCTCACTCATGAAACGCGCCATTATGCAGATTATGAGCGATATCCCGGCCTCGAAGGACCAGAGTTGGAATATCGCGCAAAGTTAACGGAGCTCGCTCTAGCCGATAAGACCCTGTCTGGACTTCTCGATACTTTTTCGACTGACCAAGGAGACGATCGCGCGACACCACACAGTTTTGCGAACAAGCAAGTGCTGAACGCATTACGCCGACAGCTAAAGCTTGAGGCTACAACGGACCTTAAATCTATTGATCCAACAAAACTCCGAGAGGCTGCGCGCCTATTATTGCTTAAAGACAACCAAGAGCGTGACGAGGCTCGGGGAAAAGCGCCGACAAAACCATAATGGAACCCTGCCTTGGACGTTTCTCAAAGAGATGTTGACGAGATTGTTGTGTATTGGCCGACTTGATTTGTGTCCGATATCATTGGCGACAACCAAAAACATTGCTTGACTGTCCGCGTGCGCCCACCGTTATCGCTTGCCGCCGCGCCAGGGAAGGTGCGTCATCACACCTTCGCCGTTCCATAGAGCCCATTTGCTAAACCGGCATGGAGGCTCAGAATACCTAACTTACCGTTCCCTTTTATCTCGGTTGACGACCGAGACCCAAACGAATCAAGGCTTTCGGACGTACATCCTTCCTTCATCGCGAATTTGGCCATTTGGTTCTCGCTTCATTTTCTGCTTCGGGACATCGAAACAACAAAAATCAGAAACCTGAACTTCCCCAACCCTGATCGATTTGGCTTCCAACCGGCAGCCTTCATCCTCACCCTCATGGCTTGTATTCTTTTGTTCCGTGCAAAGTTAGGTGTTCTGCCACTTTTGGGCGCAAGCGCCGTGCTGGGCCTGTTGGTACAAGCTTTGACGCTGGCTTGAGGTCGTATCCTAGAAAATCTTCACCAAGTGTTCAGACTGGCTTCGGGTTCTTGCGCTTGTGCCGCTGTGGCTTCCCCCGTCACAATCAAGCGGCGCTGATCCGTCCTTAATTCGCGGGGAAACCCTAATCATGAACCTGCAACAATTGCGTTATCTCAGAGCGATCGAGGCACATGGCCTTAATCTGCGCGAGGCTGCGGATCATTTGCACACCTCGCAATCCGGGGTATCGCGACAAATACGCGAGTTAGAGATCGAATTGGGTATTGATATTTTCGCGCGGCACGGCAAGCGATTTACCGGTCTTACTGATGCCGGCAATGGTGTTCTGCAACATGCGAAAGCAATTCTGATAGAAGCGGAGAATCTGCGTCGTGTAGCAGCCGAGCATGCCGCAAAAGATGGCGGTCGACTGATCGTAGCGACTACCCATAATCAGGCACGTTATGCCTTGCCTGACGCCGTCGAACGCTTTGTCCGGCAGTTTCCAGAAGTCTCTTTTGAGCTACGTCAGGGCATGCCGCAAGATGTGGCCCATTGGGTGGCGACCGGGGAAGCCGATATTGGCATCGCAAGTGCGTCAATTGCCAATCATCCAGACCTTTATGCGCCTGAAGCTTATGGATGGCAGCACAGTATCATTGCCCCAGTGGGACATCCCTTAGCCAATGTGCCGGTTCGTAGCCTTAAGGATCTGGAAGGTTATGCACTCATCACCTATCGAAAGGGTATTTCCGGTCGGGAGAGCTTGGACCAAGCCTTTGAGCGAAGCGGGGTCACGCCAAAAATCATTCTTTCTGCCATGGATAGTGAGATTATCTTTGATTACGTAGCCCGCGGTCTTGGGCTTGGGATTGTCGCAGATTTTACGGTGCCAGAAATTGGAACCGGGTGGCAAAGGCTCAGTCATCGGCCGCACTTGTTTCCGAGGCAGTCTGCCCGGATTGCTTTAGCCCGCGGCAGCAAATTGCGGGCCTATGCTTATCGCTTCATCACCTTGGTCGCCCCCCATTTAAGCGAAGAAGAAATCAAGCAGCATCTTGATTAGCAGACCTGTTCCATCTCGCGACGTAATCGTTGCAAGCTCACCCAAGCAGTCTGTCTGCTGCAATAGGGATACTCAATCTCAACGCCAGGACTCCTGCGCAATGCACACACACATGCTTGCGTAAAGCTCCCCCACCCAGAGATTTAGCCAGAAATTGCCTTGCTTTCAGCAGTCTGCCTCTCTTGCCTTTGCAGAAGGACTTAATTCTCATTTTGTGAATACGAAAGATCGATAAATCATTTTAGCAAAAAATTTCAATGATCTAGCCTGCTGCTCATACAGTGCGTTGAAATCAAAAAGTGAGCGGTAACGATGAAAAATGATCAAGACGGGCAGCCGGATGGCCAAACACGCGGTCGCAAAGGTCTCCTGGCCAGTACCTCGTTTCTCGTAAAGTCAGGACGTTTTGGAGCCATTGCTCTCGGCCTCCTATCGATGAGTCCAGGTGCGGCGCTAGCAATCGGGACGGCCCCGTCGGCTAGCGTGAGCAATTCCCTTGCGGTCGGGGAAGCCAATGCCTCTCTCAATGATGGCGATGGCATACCTAATATTGATGAGGCGACGCCCGAGACCGTCCCCGATACCGTCGTGGTGACTGCGCGCCGCCGAGTTGAAAATCTAGATGATGTGCCGCTGGCAGTTTCAGCCATCGGTGGGCGCACTTTGGATGTACAACGCCTTGACCGTCTTTCCGATTATGCGGCCAAGTTACCCAACTTCACAGCCTTCCAGCAAAATCCACGTGTCTCTTCGCTCCTTATCCGCGGGCTAGGCGGCAACGCCAGTAGCGATGGGTCAGAGTCTGGCGTCGGCCTTATCGTTGACAATGTTTTCCTCTCCTACGTGGGATTTAGCTGGCTCGATTTCGTGGATCTAGAGTCCGTTCAGATCGCCCGTGGCCCCCAAGGCACGCTTTTGGGTAAGAACACCACGATTGGCGCGGTGATCATCACAACTCAAAAGCCATCCTTCAAAGAGCAAGGAACCCTCAGTGTCACGCTTGGCAATGACGAACGTCGAACGGTGCGCGCAAATGTTTCAGGACCCCTCATTGAAGATAAACTGGCTGGCAGGCTTACCCTTTATGCGGATACATCGGATGGCTGGATTCAAAATGCCGCTACCAGCGACCGCTATCTGAATGTGAACCGATACGGCATTCGCGGCCAACTTCTTTTCAAAGGCGGGGAGTCGTTTGAGAACCGCCTGATTATTGAGCGTTATGAAACCGAAGAGTGGAACAATTTTTATCCACCAACTGTAGACGTCAACACATTCGCCAATGGTGCGCCAAGGCCCAACAGCTGGACCAATCGCCTGATCAGCCGCTTCGGCTATACGCCAAGTTTTGATCGGCGAACCAATGCTAATCTTGATACGCAAGAAGAGATCCGCCAGCGCATTCAAGGCGTGTCCAACGAGTTTTCGTTGGAAGTTGGAGACCATACGCTGACATCGATTACAGCGTGGCGATCCTTCTGGTTCCGCCCGAAAAATGACAGCGACTCCACGCCATTCCCAATCTATCGTGCTGGCTACGATGTGGATGTCGAACAATGGAGTCAGGAGCTTCGTTTAGCTTCGCCACAAGGCAAAAAGTTGGAGTATCAAGTCGGCCTCTATGCACTGCGCAATGATATTACGAGTGATCTTCGCCTAAGTTTCTTCCGCGACGGGTCGAAGTTTTTTCTAGGTGCAGCGGTGCCAAGCGTCGCAATCGATGGGGTAACTTCGAGTCAGCTGGGTAAGACCCTTGTGAATTCTGTTGCAGGCTTCGGGCAGCTAACGTGGAACATCAGTGACCGGGCTATCCTAACGTCTGGCCTGCGCTATACCAAGGAAAGCCGCGAAGCCTCGAATACGGCAACGCGCAGCGGCGGTGTCGACTTGGTTGGACCACTTGCGGCGCTTGCCCCAGCGCGCACAGCCGTTGCCCCGATATTTACCGTCGCTGATAAAGTTGATGGAGACAGTTGGTCTTGGCTGGTTAATCCATCTTACAAATTGACTGACGATACATTGCTGTATGCGTCTGTTAGCTATGGCGAGAAATCCGGCGCGGCAAATCTGGGGGCAACACCTGGCCAGCCGGTCATTACCAAGCCCGAAAAGTCCCTGTCTTATGAAGTTGGAACCCGCACCAGCTTTCTTGATGGTCGCGGCAAACTCGCTCTTAATGCTTATCTGAATGACATTGAGGACTTTCAAGGCAATCAGCAAGACCCAACCGCCGTTACCCCCCGTGTCTTTCTTGCGAACGTCGGTGACATCCGTCTGAAGGGCGTTGAGTTTGAAGGAAGCTTTGATGTAACGCCAAGTCTGCGAGCCTCCTTCAGTGGTGCCTATAATGATGCGCGCTACACCAATTATCGCAACGCGCCGCCGCCAGTTGAGTTTACCTATCCAGGTGGCCCTTTGAGTGTCGATTACACTGGTAAGCGTTTACCCAACGTGCCGCTTTGGAGTGGTCAATTAAGCCTCGATTATGATCGCGATGTTGGTCCAGGAACTGCGGTTTTCGCCTACATCAATGAAAGATGGCGCAGCCGCACCCGTCAGGCGAATCCGATTTCGAACTATCTGATCCAGGAAGCTTATGGCGTCCTCAATGCTGGTGTCGGCGTGCGTTGGGAGGATGGCAAATACACCCTGCAAGGCTGGATCAAGAATGCGCTGGATGAAGATTATGCCACGGGATCTGGGAGCCCAAGCGGCGCAGCACCCGGCATCTCGATCCTGGGGGACCCTCGCCAGTATGGCCTAACCTTAACTGTGCGGAGTTGGTAATGGCCGAGCATAAGCGCAAAATCCGTTTGGGTGCCTTCCTCTTTGGCGTCGGCCATCACTCTGCAGCTTGGCGTGCGCCTGATGTCGATCCAAAAGCCGGTCAACGCATCGGCTTTTATCAAGAGCTGGCTCAAATTGCTGAAGCTGCGGCATTTGATACCGTCTTTTTTGCCGACAATGTCGCGATGCATGGCGCTCCTGGCCAATGGGGGGGTGCACCACCGGTCTATTTCTTTGAGCCCACAACGCTACTTGCTTCGCTGGCGGCGGTCACAAAGAGGATCGGGCTCATCGCGACTGTTTCGGCAAGCTATACCCCGCCATATCAAACAGCACGTTTGTTTGCGTCACTCGATCATCTGTCGGGCGGCAGGGCAGGGTGGAACCTTGTAACCTCTGGCTCGGATGGGGAGGCCGCAAACTTTGGCCTAAAGACCCAGCGCCGCCATGCGGACCGCTATCGCCTTGCGGGAGAATATGTCGACCTCGTCCGCAAACTCTGGGACAGTTGGGACGATGATGCTTTTCGCTTTGACCAAAATAGTGGTGTGGCATTCGATGGAAGCAAAGTGCGACTTGTCGACCATGATGGGGAGCATTTTTCGGTTCGTGGCCCGTTGCAAATTTCGAGGCCGGTCCAAGGTCACCCCGTCATTGTTCAAGCCGGTTCCTCCGATGACGGCCAGCGTCTTGCCGCCCATAGTGCCGAAGTGGTTTTTACCGCCCAGCCCAGTCTTGCCTCCGCCCAGAGTTTTTATCGCGGCCTGAAACAACAGGTCCTAGCCGCTGGCAGAAATCCTGACCATGTTTTGATCATGCCCGGCATTCAGCCCTTCGTGGCCGAAACCCGCGCAGAGGCTGAAGATAAATATGCCCGGTTACAAGACTTGGTCGATCCGCGTGCGGGATTGGGTATGCTTGCGGCCTTTTCCGGCATTGATGCCAGCCAACTTGATCTTGACGGTCCTTTGCCGAACTTGCCGGAAACAGAAGGCTGGAAAAGTCGTCGTCAGTTGTTTGTCGATGTGGCGCAAGAGCAGCATTGGACTGTGCGCCAATTGATTGCCTTCATCAGTGCGGCACGTGGCCATGCGGTCGTGGTTGGAACACCAGCCGACGTGGCGGATCATCTGGAAGCTTGGCACAGCCAAGAGGCCGCGGATGGTTTCAATATCATGCCGCCGACACTTCCGGCTGGCTTAACCGACTTTACGCGCTTGGTTGTGCCGGAACTGCGGCGCAGGGGGCTGTTCCGCGAGCATTATGAAGCTGAAACCTTGCGCGGCAACTTGGGTCTTTCACGGCCAGTCCCGCATTCTTGGACTCCGGCTTCGTTTCCGTCTTTCCCACAAACCGATCAGGTGGCTGCCCAATGAGCAAGTCAAATTCAGATCAGAAGTTACCAGCCCTGCGCTTGATTGCATTTTCAGCCATTGCAGTGCCTTTGGCTGCCGCTCTCCAGCCGCTTCTTGTTTTTATTCCAGCCTTTTACGCAAAGGACCTAGGCCTATCGCTCGCCAGCATTGGGCTCTTGATGTTGCTTGGAAGGCTATGGGATGCGGTTAATGATCCGATCATAGCCATCCTTTCTGATGCGACACGGTCACGGTTTGGACGGCGGAAGCCCTGGATCGCTGCCGGCATCCTCTTATTCGGCCTCGCAACAATACCTTTATTCTTCCCGCCATCGGGCACTTCGCTTTGGGTGCTTGGGCTGGCCTTATTTGTTTTCTACTTAGGCTGGACCATGATCCAAATCCCGTTCTCGGCTTGGTCTGGAGAATTATCGGCGCAGTATCATCAGCGCACCCGCATTGCCACCTATCAGCAAGTCATTTCAGTCGCAGCCATGCTCGTTTTGTTGGTTGCCCCGACTTGGGTAGATCAGATCGATCCCGGCAATGACCGTTTGAAAATTGCAGTCATGGGCACCATGGTTTTGGTGACCCTGATCCCATGTTCGCTCCTCACCTTG
Organism: Candidatus Phycosocius bacilliformis; assembly: GCF_003112735.1. Taxonomy (GTDB): domain Bacteria; phylum Pseudomonadota; class Alphaproteobacteria; order Caulobacterales; family Aquidulcibacteraceae; genus Aquidulcibacter; species Aquidulcibacter bacilliformis. Next base: position 53,402 of record NZ_BFBR01000009.1, on the reverse strand, counting down.
TGGTCCGTTAAAGAGCCGCCTTTGCCGCGGCCAAGCGCCAATTTTGAAGCGGCATCCTTAGGCGGCCGCGTCCAAGGCTTGGGCCGTGAGCTGGTTCAAGGCATGGGTTTAATCTTCAAAGACCCTCTCATGCTGCGCGTGCTTGCTTCGGACTTTGCGGTCGTATTAGCCCAATCCATCCGGAGCTCATTGATCGTCTTCTTTGTGATCTCCTATATGGGCCTGCCCCAATGGGCGAGCGCAATCTTCCTCTTTCAATTTGTGTTTGGTGTTTTTGCTGGGCCCATTTGGCTTCAGATTGGCTATCGCTTCGGCAAGCACCGGACGGCCATTTTGGGCGAACTTGTTCAAGTGGCGATCAACCTTGGCTTGTTGCTGGTTGCACCCGGAAATTTGGCGCTCCTACTCGCGCTGACCTTCGCTCAAGGGCTCGCTCAAGGTTCAGGCAACTTGATGCTCAGAGCGATAGTCGCCGACGTTGCCGATAAGAACCGGCTGGCTTCTGGCGTCGACCGGACAGCGCTCCATTTCTCAGTCTTTAGCCTGTCCAGCAAATTAGCGGGCGCTGTCGCAGTTGGCATAGCGCTACCCTTGGTCGGCATTTTCGGCTTCTCTCCAAAGGGCGAAAACAGCCCAGAAGCGCTGCAGGCCTTGCATATCATATTTGCGCTTGGTCCCGCCCTCGCGCACCTCGTTTCAGCTTGGATGCTGAAAGGCTTCAATCTCGATGAAGAAGCCCACACCACCATTCGCCAGAAGCTTGCAGAACGCGATGCGCTCTCCACCGCTGCCGAATGATACGCCCCCCAAACAGAAGGACCACAGACCATGAGTCAGATTAGCACCTATGCCAATGCCCCCGATCGTGACACGCCGCTGAACATCAAGCCCGTCGCCGGCAAGATTGGGGCAGAGATTGTCGGCGTGACCCTTTCCAAAAATCTCGACCCGGATGTGATTGCAGGAATTAAGGCTGCCCTATTGCGCCACAAAGTGATCTTTTTCCGGGGCCAGTCCCATCTCGACAATCAAACCCACGAAGCCCTGGCTGAGATTTTTGGTGACCCAGTCGCCCACCCAACTGTGCCGGTTGCCGAAGGGTCTCGCTATCTGCTCGATCTCGACTCAAAGGAAGGTTATGCGGCTTCGAGTTGGCATACTGATGTTACGTTCACGGCCGCCTATCCCAAGATTTCGCTGCTTAGGGCATTGACGGTGCCAGATGCCGGCGGTGACACCTTATGGGCCAATGCAGTTACCGCGTATGAGGCTTTGCCTGAGCCATTGAAGCTTCTTGCAGACAATCTTTGGGCTGTGCACTCCAATAATTATGATTACGCAGAAGTCTTGAATGCCAAGGACAAAGAGCGGGTTGCGGCGCATCGATCCGTCTTTGCTTCGACCATTTATGAGACTGAGCATCCTGTTGTCCGCGTCCACCCCGAAACTGGGGAGCGTGCGCTCTTGCTCGGCCATTTTGTGAAGCAATTCGTCGGCCTCAATCAGGCTGATTCCCAGCGCCTATTCACCACGCTGCAGGACCATGCCACTAAGCCCGAACACACGGTTCGTTGGCGTTGGCAACCAGGCGATCTTGCGATCTGGGATAATCGGGCAACGCAACATCGTGCCATCGCAGACTTTGGTTTGCAGCGTCGGACCCTTCGGCGGGCTACGGTCGCAGGTGATGTGCCCGTCGGCATTGATGGCCGTCAAAGCCGTACCGTACGACAAGAGCGCGCGGCTGCTCCTGTGCCGGTAGCAGCAGAATAGGGTACTAGCAAATAGATCGAAAGGGCCGTGCTAGTTATCTCTGGCGCGGCCCTTTTTCTCGACGAATGAACCAAGAAGATGCAGATTTAGGCTGATTTGCTGGCACCTAGCCAACGGGCCATCACCGAGTTGGCCGCACTTTCCCCGAGACTGTCACACGTTCCATAATCCGTTCATGGGGCCAGTAATCGAGGATCGCATAATGCTGGGTTGCCCAATTGTCCCAGATGACAATCGCGTTCGGGCTCCAGCGGACGCGCACCTGATATTCCGGTGCCTTTACCCGATCGATCAGATAGTCGAGCAGTCTCTTGCTCTCAAAGCCATCCAAACCCAAAATGCGGGTTGTGAATACATGGTTCACAAACAGATGTTTTGCCCCCGTATCGGGATGGCGGCACACGACCGGATGGATCTGGGGCGGATGCTCACGCCGCAATTGCGCAGCCTTGTCGTCGCTTACGCGATAGCCATAGCTTTGTAAAATGTCATGCTCGGCATTGAGCGTCTCGATGCGGGTCTTTACCTCTGGCGGCAAGTCTTCATAGATTGCCGCAGTATCGGCAAACAACGTGTCGCCGCCCACGGGTGGCAGGACCCGCGCTTTGAGCACGCCTGCAAAGGAGGGCTTTTCGCGGAAGGTGACGTCAGTGTGCCATTTATTGGCTGGTCGCGCGATTGGCAAAATAGCGTCGGTGATTTTCAAGCCATCGGCCGCCTCAATCACCAGAATCTCAGGATGACCTGGAACCGAAGTCGTCACAGGGTGACCTTCAAGCTCGCCAAACAATGCCCCAAATGCCTTGTGCTGTTCATGGGTTATGTCCTGATCGCGCAGCACCAAGACCTTATGTTGTGTGAGGGCAGATCGAAGCGCTTTGAAAGTTTCGGCCGATATCGGCTTCCTCAGGTCCACCCCATGAACTTCAGCTCCCAGCAAAGGGCCGAGGCGTGTGATCGTCAGGTTTGAAGCCAAGTCCTCAGCTCGCACGTTTTCGAGAATTCCCATCTGCTGACCCTCCCATTAGAACTTTTGTGTTGCTTGGCGCTGTGCTGCTTCAAGGAGGCGCAAAACGTTGCCGCCCCACAGCTTGCCAATATCTGTTGGACTATAGCCCCGCTTGATCAATTCGGCGGTGACATTGCCGGCTTCACCAGCATCAGCCCAACCGTTAATGCCGCCGCCATGATTGAAATCAGAACTGAGGCCAACATGATCAATGCCCACGCGCGCCACGGCATAATCTATGCTATCAACCAAGTCCGAAACGTTGGCCTGAGGCGTGACAGCATGGATGGCTGCACTGAGTGCCGCCTGTCGTTCCGCGCTTAAGCCTTCATAACCGTTGACTGCGCCATACTCGGCTCGCAGCGCTTTGATCTTAGTTTGGGAGTCCGCACTCACGGCCTTGAGATAGGGATTAAACGCTGTGATCGCGATAACGCCGCCTTTAGCGGCAATTGCGTCAAGCTCGCGATTAGAAAGATTGCGTACATGGTCAACACGACCTTTTACCCCGCTATGGGAAGCAATCACCGGAGCCGTTGAAATGGCAACTGCTTGCAGGCAGGCCTCTTCGCTCAGCTGGGACACATCCACGAGAATCCCCAGTCGATTGGCCGCTTCAATGAGCGAACGCCCCTTGGCCGACAGGCCTCGATTCTCGCCTGCTACATCCCTTGGCTGCGGCCGAGAGCTGTCGGCAAAGTCATTATTACCGGCATGGGTTAGGCCTAGAATGCGGACGCCCAGTTTTGCAAAAGCTTCCAAAGATGTGGGATCGTAGCTTAAGGGGTAAGCATTAAGTAGGCTCATGATGATGGCGGTCTTGCCATCTTTCTCTGCGCTGCGGACATCGTGGGCAGATTTGGCAAGTGCTAAATGCTGCGGATCCCCATCGATCCGTGACAGAATTGCGCGTGCCTTGCGCTCGGCTTCGACCAGAGCCGCCGCAACGGAGCCCGGATCTCGAGGACCCTGTGGGACGAAGACGGCAATGACTTGCGCATCTACATCTCCGGCACGCAGTCGTGCGGTTGCGATCTGATCTATCGCATTGGGAGGTGGGGATTTGCCGCCCCCCCAGTCGTAAGGGGCGGGCAAATCGGCGTGTGCGTCCAGAACGAGTGTCTTGGCGTGGACGGAAGATCCAATGATTAGTTGCTGGCTCAAATAGGCTTGTGCTGGAGCCCAAATGGCAAGTGCGCTCAAAGCTGTTGCACCCGCCAAGACCGCGGAAGTTAGCGAGAATACTCGGGATGTTGATCGAATATTGTTGGTCATGCCAAGTCGCCGATCATGGCGAGCTTATGCTTGGCAATGACCAATTGGTGCCAAACTTTCGTAGCACTCCCCCAATTTGACTGCTGACAGTGATGACGTAATTCATGCTCAAGCACTACGAGGTCAGCATGGCTTGGGCTAGACATACGGTTTGTCTCTTGGGGGCGGATTAACTCCCATAATCTTGGCGGCCGCCGCTTTGGATCTAATGTAACCGCAATGCGAGAGATAGGTTGGACTTGTGTATCCTGGGTTAGCTTGAGTGGCATCTTGTCCTCTGGTGTCTTGGTGCTCACCAGCACGCGTTAGAAGGAAGGCTAGCCACGCCTGAGGAACGAAGCAAAGCAACGCATGCTGGCGAACGTCTGTAGAATGCCACGCGCGCGCGACGCGATGAACCCTAGTTGGCTTATGCTTTCTAAGAGAGCCCCTAAAGAGAAACGGGCAAACGGGAGTTTTGAGAGCCCGGGGTGTGATGGGAAAATGTGTGCTGGCCAGCGCATGACCATCAAGAACCATGCCTGAGGCCGCGAATGAAGGTTAAGAACAAGAGCGTTTAGTTTGTCTAATTGGATCGAGATATTGTTTAATATTGATTTTATGGAATTTATTGCGGCGTGCGAAGTTATTCTGATCGCACCGTTGAGTGGGTCTCGTTGGTTTAGGATTGATCTCTCTCTAACTCAGCTTGTCTCAAAGGTGCGACCTATCCTGTCGCGCCCACGTAAGAGCTACAGGGAAATATCACATGCGCATTTGCCTTTTTGGAACTTCTACATTTGCGTTGATCGGGGCTTTAGCGACCTTCTTGCCAGAGGCGACATTCGCCGCCGTTTCAGCTCCTCTTCAAGCTGATGCGACCTCAGCAACTGCTGTGGATGGGACTGCCCCCGAAACTGACACGGTGATTGTGACGGCTAGACGGCGGAATGAAGCTGCGCAAGATATCCCGATTGCGGTGTCCGTCGTCGGCGGTCGCCAATTGGATCAAACCGGGAGCTTCAATGTCGGTCGGTTGACCCAACTCACGCCAACACTGACTTTCTATTCTTCCAATCCGCGTAACAGTGCCGCCAACATTCGCGGACTCGGCGCACCGTTTGGGCTCACCAATGACGGGATCGAACAAGGCGTCGGCATTTATATCGATGACGTCTATTATTCGCGCGCAGCATCTTCAACCTTTGACTTTCTCGACGTACGCCAGATTGAAGTGCTGCGTGGGCCGCAAGGTACGCTTTATGGCAAAAACACCACAGCAGGGGCGATAAACATCACAACCCGCGCGCCAACCTTTGAGTTTGAGGGTCGTTCTGAAGTCACCATTGGCAGCCTTGGCTTCAAGCAAGCAAAGGCTTCTCTTTCAGGTCCAATAACGGACAAATTAGCCGGACGCTTGGCGCTCTCGTCAACCAGCCGTCGAGGTACGATCTATAACGTAAAGACGACCAATTACATCAACGAGCAAGACAATCTGGGTGTGCGAGCCCAACTCTTGTTCCGACCGAATGAAAAGCTCGATGTCACTTTTGCGGCTGACTACAATGCGCAAAATCCTGAATGCTGCGGTACTGTCTTCGTGCGTACGGGCTCTACCCAAAGGCCACTCAATCGCCAGTATGCAGCCTTAGCGGCGGCTCAAAACTATACTGTTGTCAGCACAAACCCATTTGATCGATTGACTGACATTGATGCAAGTTTGAACGCAGGCAACATCACGGGTGGTGCCTCGGTTCGCTTAGTCTGGGACCGCGGTCCAGGCAAGTTAACGGCCGTAACGGCGTGGCGCTTCTGGGACTGGAAGCCTGAGAATGATCGCGATTTTACTGGTCTGCCGATTGTCACCAATTCACAAAACCCATCCCAACAAGATCAGTATACGCAGGAATTGCGATACAATCGTAGCGGAGAGAAGCTCGACTATGTAGTTGGCGTCTTTGCTTATTATCAAAAGATCGACACCCAAGGTTTTGAACGCCATGGACCAGCTTCCAGCCGCTGGAATATAGCCCCATCCAATGTGTTGTCACTCGATCCAACCGTGTTGGATGGCCTAACAGCCATCAACATACAGGGCCTTACCAATACCAGCGTTGCCCTATTTGGACAGGCGAGTTGGAAAGTGTCCGACAAGCTCACCATTCAACCAGGTGTTCGAATCAATTATGACGAGAAGCAAGGCCTTTACGATCGCACTGTCTTTGATGGTGCCGGTCAGCCCGTGCTTCTCGGTCAAACAGGAGCGCGCCGGGCCGCCCAACTCGCGATATTTGCGCCCCAATCATATAAGCCCAAGTTCGATGATTGGAACTTCTCCTATGATCTGACGACCAGCTATCGGTTCCAACCAGAAATTTTGGCGTATGTGACCTATGCCAAGACTTTCAAGTCCGGCGGGATCAACCAAAATGGTGTGCCGTCGGATGCGGCAGGCCAACCACTGTTAGGAGCCCAAACCATTCGCCCTGAATCGGTCAATCACTATGAGGCAGGGCTAAAGTCACGAATCTGGGACAAGAAGGTTACGGTCAACCTCTCGCTCTTTAGAACTGATATTGATGATTATCAGGCTCAAGTGACCAACGGCCAATTTGGGGTCTTGCGCGGCTATCTGGCTAATGCAGAAAAAGTGAGAACCCAAGGGGCCGAGATCGATTTTGCGGCTCAGCCGACCGACAGTCTCTCGCTCTATACCAATGTAGCGTACACCGACGCGACTTACAAAAAGTTCAAAGATGCGCCTTGCCCCCCCGAACTTTCAGGTGGTCCCGCCATCGCTGCAGGCCAAACGCCGGGGTTACCTGGTGTGCCGGGAGCTATCAGCCCTGCCAATTGCGATATCTCCGGCCAGGCCCTACCCGGCGTTTCCAAATGGGCAGTCTCTTATGGTGGCGAATATTCGATCCCCGCAAACCTCTTCAAGAAGGATGGGGATATCTATCTGGGCATCGACGGAAGCTATCGCTCGAAGTTTTCGTCTAACCCTTCGCCATCTGCCTATACGTGGATTGAGGGCTATGGCCTAACCAATCTGCGCTTTGGCTTCCGTACACCCCAAGGCCTCGACCTTTATCTGTGGGCACGGAATGTCTTTGATGAGGATTATTTCGAATTGCTCAATGTCCCCGGCGGCAATACCGGTTTGGTCACCGGTATCCCTGGCGATCCACGCATTTGGGGTGCGACTTTCAAGGCTGAATTTTAGCGCGTGCGCAGTCTTTTGGCATTAACACTGGCGGCATCAGCTATGGCTGATGCCGCAGCTGCACGAGATCAGGCCTAGAAGGTATCTGGCTCCTTACGTGCGCGCCTAGAAACGATCGAAGGGCATGCAAGGGTTGGCGTCAATTCCAACGATACGATTTGGTCTAGTCGGTTTCGCTTAGAAGCAACTGGCCCTATTAATGGCGATTGGAGTGCGCAATTGGATCTCTACGATAGCCGTGCCTGGGGAGGTGGTGCGGGATCGCCGATCAGTTCGAATGATGTGAATACGCTTGAATTGGTCCAAGCTAATCTGAAGCGGCGATGGGACAAGCCTTTCGGCGAGGCGAGCCATGCTAATCTTCAAATTGGGCGGATGACCCTCAATCTTGGTTCACGCAGACTTGTTGCGGCAGATGATTATCGTAATACAACAAATGGCTATACAGGGTTTCGTACCGATCTGCATTGGGGCAATGGCCTGGATGTGGTGGCAATCGCTGTTGTCCCACAAATTCGATTACCTGAGACGAAAGCAGATGTCCTAGATAATCGTGGAGAGCCCGACCTGGAGACGACTGCCCAACGTCTGTACGGTGGTATCCTGACTTGGCCAATATCTAAACAAGGTCAGGCAACCCAGGTGACCCTAATCCGCTTTGAAGAAGAGGATAGACCAACCCGTCCGACACGTGACCGGGACTTAACGACCTATGGCTTTCGTATCTTTCGCGAACCCAAACCTGGCCAATTTGATCATGATTTTGAAGTTTACCTTCAACGAGGGAAGAATAGCTTGTCTTCGTTACAAACCGCTCAACTTCGGAATGTAGAGGCAGCCTATATTCGCGCGGAGTGGGGCTACCAATGGAAGGCGGCTTGGAGGCCGCGCCTATCGGTCGAATATGATTGGGCAAGCGGGGATCGATCGGGGGAGACGGACACCCGCTTTGACACGCTTTATGGTATGCGGCGTGCGGAGATTTCGCCTGCGGGCATTTTGGCAGCCATCGGCCGCGCCAATATTGCCTCTCCCGGCATCCGCTTGGAACTTGAGCCCACACCCACAATGGATGCTTTCATCGGTTGGCGCGGCCTGTGGCTCGCAGACAAAACCGATGGCTTTGCATCAACCGGCGTCGTGGATCGATCTGGTCGATCAGGGGATTTTGCAGGCCAACAGCTTGATGCACGTTTGCGAATATAGCTCCAGCCCAAGACGTTGCGGCTGGAGGTCAATGCCGTGGCGATTGCGAAAGGAAGGTTTTTAAAATCAGCACCTAACGCGCCAACCTCCAAGAACACTCGTTATCTCGGTGTTGACTTCATCCGCACCTATTAAGCCGTGTTGACAAAGTGACCAATCCAAAAGCGGAGTGCAACTATGGAATGAAGCCAAGATAGCTTCTTGAGGTCATGTTCCAGTCAGATGTTAGGCGTCGGTAGCTATTGATGAGGTTGAAATAACGTTCGACGCGATGTTTGGGGGGCATAGAAGAAGTCTAGGAAAGGAATTTGCACAGGTCGTGGCCTCACCAGACTTCGTCTCTGAGCCCAATCTGCCTATCGACCCTCCAAAGACAAATTGCCTCACCAAGCGACACAGGTAAATTAGCTTCGATTGATTGCAATGATGACATGAGCTTGGATATTGCACAGTGGTAGGCAGTAGTATGTTGCTTTGACCATGATAGGAATTTGGTTTGCTGGCTTTCACAGCGCATTAACTTCGACTCCTTAACGTAACCATTTTGTTGGTCTACAGGAGTCGGCGGCCTGACACATATTTCTGCGCCTAAACCGCTCGTATTGGCTTTGGTGATCGCGATTGTGATCGCGGTGGTCAACACCTTACCGGGCTTAAGGACACCTCTTTGGCTTGATGAGACATATACTGGCACGATCAGTATGTCGCGCGATATTCCAGCATTAATAAACTGGTGCCTGCACGAACTGAGCGGCCCTGTCTATTATGCCATCATGTGGCTTTGGACCAAGATATTCGGGGTTAGTGACTTGGCGTTGCGGATCCCAAGTTTAATCTTCTGGGTGCTATCCATTGCAGTTATACTCAAATGGCGCAACCAAGACGCGGATGTTAGATATCTTTGGGCAATTGCATTGCTGCTGTGGTTTCCATTGAGTTTTCATGGCAGCGAAGCAAGACCTTATCCTCTGTTGATATTGTTTGGTACCCTGCAGACAATTGTCTTTATGAGATTAATTGATGAAGGTGGACTGAAGTGGGCAACCCGATGGTCCATCGTGACCGCGGCGATTTGTCTAACCCACTTTCATGCTATCATTATCAGCGGCATTCAGGGTCTTATCTATTTGGTTATACGCCATCGTGATTTGAAATCGACATGGCCAGCGATTGGTCTGTTTATACCGGTTTTGGTCTGGCTATGGTTCCATTTGCCATTCCTTATCGCATTTTCCAATCCCGACATCGCTTGGTATCAGCCGATTGAGATCACTCGATTTTTGGATCTCGGGTTCTGGCACGGGACATGGGGAAATCCTGGATCAACTATATTGTTGTTTGCAATGATAGCTTGGTTCATTTGGCATGCTGTTACAGGAAGAGAGGGCTGCACAGGATTTCATTGGGCTGTACTGAGTGCAATATTTGCAACCATGATTGTCTTAGCCACTGCACTGGTTAAGCCGAGCTTTGCGCCGCGTTACCTTGTGCCTTTTGTCCCGGCTTTACTTCTAGGCATAGCTACGATGTTGGCTGGGATTAGGGCGCGGTCATATATGTTGTTTTTGGCCTCGGCTGTCACGCTTGTCGCCCTAGGAGCCTTGGATATCCGTGGCCGGGTAGGAGCTTTTGACTTCCGCCATGGCTACAGTTTGGAGGCGGCGTCCAAGTGGTTGGCCAAGAATAATGTTTCCAGATTGGCCTTCTACTGGGATAGTGAAACAGCTGCACTTTCCCAACCTTGGCAACTTGGACAGGTTGGTAGCTTCTTCCTCAGGCGCGACGGGTGGACTGGCCCCGTGTCTGTTCCAGCATATGTAAAGTCGCCTGATATCGTGGCCTTAGCCTTGCGAGACTTAAGTCCTCAGGCCGGTGATGGTATCTTATTTCTCAATGTCGCAGAACCAATGGGAACGCGCCATCCACTTATGAAGGACAGCGTGGCAGGAGGACTCCACTGCAAAGACTTCGGGTTGGGCAGTCCGGCCATTATTGCTTGTGTTCGTTCGCACAGAAGCGACTGAGGCATCCACCCGGCTTCAAGGTTGTGGCGGTCTTGGTCGATAGCGGGGTAGGGACCATCCCTTAAGGATCGCTCCAGCGCGAAGGAGGAATCCGGCAGCCAAGCCTGCACCAATAGCAATTTCGCGCGATAGACCTAAGGCCTCCAAAACTAGAAAGCTGCCAGCAGCGGTGGCGGCTGCCGTTACATAGATTTCGCGTGAGAAGATGATCGATCGCTCTTGACTCAACAGATCCCGAATCATCCCGCCAAAGCAAGCTGTAATGACTCCCATAACGAGTGCGACCAGCGGCGGAGCGTTTGCACTCAAGGCACGTTCTGCGCCGACTGCAGCAAAGAGTGCAAGTCCAACCGCGTCTGCCCAGAGTATTAAAGTCATCCGTGAAGCAGCCAAATGTGCGGTAAAAAAGATCATCACAGAGACAGCAATGCAGACGGCCAGATAGGATGGATGTTCAATCCACAGAACCGGCAATCCCAAAAGAAGGTCGCGCACTGTGCCACCACCAATGCCTGTCACAGCCCCCAACCACATAAAGCCCACAACATCCATTTGATTGCGAGAGGCAACCAAAGCTCCGGTGACCGCAAAGGCAACAATGCCAAGCCAATCGAGCACGGTAATCAGATTGTGGAACATGGACCGGCTCCCAGGCCATCACGCTGGACTAAGCGATTTACTTTGTCGCGGTCCACGGGGATAGACAAGTCAGTTTACCTGCGACCCGGCAGATGCACAGATGGCACAGGGTTTACCTGCGCCATCTGGCCTACTGATGATGATCCAATTGGGGGCTCAGAAGAAGCCCAGCTTGTTGGGATTATAGCTGACCAGCATATTCTTGGTTTGCTGATAATGATCTAACATCATCTTGTGGGTTTCCCGGCCAATGCCTGATTGCTTGTAGCCACCAAAGGCCGCGTGGGCGGGATAGGCATGGTAGTTATTCACCCAGACGCGTCCGGCCTCAATGTTGCGGCCAAAGCGATAGGCCCGGGTGCCATCCCGCGTCCAAACCCCGGCCCCTAGGCCGTACATCGTATCATTTGCGATGGCGAGGGCTTCAGCTTCATCCTTGAAAGTTGTTACGCTGACCACAGGTCCAAAAATCTCTTCTTGGAACACACGCATCTTGTTGTGACCTTTGAGGATGGTAGGCTGGATATAGAAGCCATCAGCTAAGTCGCCATCAAAGCGGGCCGCGTCGCCCCCGACCAGCACTTCTGCGCCTTCCTCACGCCCGATGGTAAAATAGGACATGATCTTGCTGTGCTGTTGCTGGCTGGCTTGAGCCCCGACCATGGTGTCCATATCACGCGGGTCGCCTTGCTTGATCGCCTTCACCCGCGCAATACAGCGTTCCATGAAGCGCTCATAAATGTCTTCTTGAATGAGGGCACGGGATGGGCAGGTACAGACCTCGCCCTGATTGAAGGCAAACAGGACAAAGCCTTCGACGGCCTTATCAAGGAAGGCGTCATCTTCTGCCATCACGTCGGCGAAAAAAATATTGGGGGATTTGCCGCCCAGTTCGAGGGTGAATGGGATCAGGCTGGCAACCGCACCTTCGGCCACCTTCTTTCCTGTGGCGGTTGAGCCGGGAAAGGCGATTTTTGCAATCCGGCCAGACCGGACCAGAGCGTCGCCTGCCTCGGACCCATACCCATTGACGATATTGACGACGCCAGGTGGCAACAGATCGGCGATCAATTCCATCAGCACCATTATGGCAGCCGGGGTTTGCTCGGCTGGCTTCATCACCACGCAATTTCCTGCGGCAAGGGCAGGGGCCAGCTTCCAGGCCGCCATGAGGATAGAGAAATTCCACGGGATGATCTGACCAACAACCCCCAAAGGCTCATGGAAGTGATAGGCCACGGTGTCGTTGTCGATTTCCGACATTGTGCCTTCTTGAGCCCGTAAGACACCAGCAAAATAGCGGAAATGATCGACCGAAAGCGGGATGTCTGCATTGAGCGTCTCCCGGATCGGCTTGCCATTGTCCCAAGTCTCGGCGGTTGCAATTTTTTCCAGATTGTCTTCGATCCGATCGGCAATCTTCAGGAGAATATTGGCGCGATGGGCAGCCGAGGTTTTGCCCCACGCCTTACGGGCTGCATGGGCTGCGTCGAGGGCCAGATTGATGTCAGCAGCGTCAGAGCGCGCCACTTCGCAGATGGTTGCCCCAGTGATGGGTGTCACATTGTCGAAATATCGGCCGTTGACCGGGGGGGTGAATTTGCCGCCAATGAAATTGTCATAGCGGGTCTTGAATGGCGAGCCGGTAACCAGTTCGACCTTGGTCATTTGGTTCATGATACTTCCTCCTCCAGAAATCGACCGCTGTGCCGCGATCGTGAAGGCATCCTATTTATTCTACTGAAGGCACGCATCGGGGGAGGCGAAGCCATCGAGCCCCAAGTGTCGCAAATCTGAGACAGGTTTGATGCAGAAAGTTCTATCAGCTGCGATCGAGCTTGCGATGCAGGGTGGCCCGGCTTAGGCCAAGCGCTCTGGCAGCGGCTGACACATTACCAGACGAGCGCACCAAGGCGCGTGTGAGAACGGATCGCTCTGCCTGCAAAAAGCTGTCACGGTCTTCCAATCCTAGAAGATCACTCAGTAATCGTGGGGATTTGTTCAAATCACTGGAAAGACTGAAGTGTTGGCGGGCAGCCTTTGTCGCACCAATCACCAAACCGTCAGCGTCCACGGCTAGAAGGGCTGCCAATCCACGGTCGAGACCAGGTACCAACACCACGCGTGTTTTGGGAAAATGGTGGTGAAATAAGTCAGCTTCCACTTTGCGTGCCATATCGGTCACGGTTCCGCCAATCAGGCTAGCGACGGCATCTCCAATGTCTGTGCGAGCGGTCGACACATCAATCACCGCGGCCAGACTGCCGTCCGGTCCATAAACTGGTGCAGATGAACAGCTTAACTCAATGTTACGGGCTAGAAAATGTTGGTCACGGTGAATTGTCACCGCTCGGCCTTCGGCCAGACAGGTGCCTATACCATTAGTGCCAACATGGGCCTCTGACCACATGGTACCAGTCCATAAGCCAGATTCTTCAAAGGTCTGATCATTACCCGCAGCTCCCCGCCGATCCACAGCTACGCCTTCTGCGTCCGCCAGAACGATACAAGCCCCAAGTCCTCCAACCATTTGAAACAACCGATCAAGATGAGGTGCCGCTGTTGGAACCAAAACGCCGAGGCGCTCTCGCGCAGCTGCCAATTCTTGAACAGTCAGCCTGCTAGCGCCTCGAGCAGAGGAGGGGTCGAGATTGTAGAGTTGGGCAGAGCGGGCCCAAGACGCTGCAATCGATGACCGTGCCGCCATACCGCAGCCGATAGCTGCTTCGACTTTGGAAACATGCTCTGCAATGGATGTCGCCATGGCGCTGTCCCCTGTCTAGCCGCTGGCTTAATTGCAACCGGGCAAGACTCTGGTGGTCAAGATAGCACCGCTTTTGCAAGCCTCCAACAATGAATTGGACACCAATTTACGTCCTATCATATGGACTGACACGCAGATCAAATTCGCCTGGCACGAGAATCGCTTCTCCGATCTGGCGTGTCCCAATCAGGCACAACAGGAGAAGAAGCAATGCGTACCTCGTTTGCAGCCAGTGTTATTGTTGCAACCCTTGTTCTGGGTGCCGGCTTGGCCTTTGCTCAGTCACAGCATGCTGACATAATTGATAGGCCACTCGCCCATGATCCGATCTATATCAGTTGCTTACATGCAGCTGATGCGCGTGTAGAAGGGGTGCGGCTTGATCTGATGACAGGGAAAGCGGCAAAACAAATCACCCTGCGCAATCGGGCCATGCGGGCTCACTGTGCAGCTTATGGGGCCAATCAAGCGCATAAATGGGTCGGCTTCGAGCAGTCATGTCGTGCAACGGCGGCGGATTCGGGTGTAGTCGGGGTTGCTTTGACCGCCCAAAACATGGCGACCATGCAGCAGGTTTGTACTTCCATGGCCGCTGCCGTACTTGCAGCGAATTAGGTTGGTTAGTGCGATCCCCTTGTCCCGGTAGCAGGCAGAAGGCCTGCTGCTCGAGCGTGGCGACCGTAAACCAGTTCAAATAAAGGCCCGGCCATTAATGTTGTTACAATCGCCATCACAACCATGATTGAGAACAAAGCTGGCTCAATTATGCCACGTTGCAATCCGATATTGAGAATAATCAACTCCATCAAGCCTCGCGCGTTCATCAGAGCACCGATCCCCATGGCAGTTCTGTTGTCCTCCCCGGTCACGCGGGCCGCAGCATAACAGGCAAGACCTTTTGCAAAGATGGACACCAGCAGAATGATCAGTGCTATTAGAAGAAGGTGCCACGAATTGACCAAGGTCAATTGGGTGTGCAGACCCGAGTAGGTAAAGAAGAGTGGCAAAAGGAGCACGGCGGTCATGGGTTCAAGCTTTGCTCTAAGCGCTTCAGCAAATTTACCCTTTGGCATGACCGCGCCCAGAACAAAGCCCCCGAAAACTGCGTGAATACCTGCAATATCCATTGCAAAGGCGCAGAGGGCAAAGGCGATCAAGACCATGGCCAGAGTTACTTCGCTAATCCCACCTTCTGCCTCCATGCGGACTGCGAGAGGTGCGGTCAATTTGCGACCAAACAGACCCATAAACAAGGCAAAGGCGAAGGCTCCTCCGATTGCGGCCACTGCCACCATGGCCCCGCCGCCAAAGCTGGCGAGCACAATCGCCAGAACGCACCAGGCCCCAGCGTCATCTATCGCCCCTGCCGACAAGGCCAGCGTGCCAAGGGGCGATTTGGACAGACCCTTTTCATGAATAATGCGCGCCAACATGGGGAAAGCCGTGATGGCAATACACGCCCCCATGAACAATTGGGCCTCCCAAGTCGCGAGCTTTTCATGAAAGAGCCCAGGTGTTTGCAAGAGCCATGGTGTTAGCAAGATGGCACATAAGAAAGGCACAGCTATGCCTGAAATAGAAACTGCTGCCGCACTTCGTGCTTTTGATACAAAATGGGAAACATCAAAATTCAAGCCTACAATGAACATGTAAAGGCCAACCGCTAATTGGGCACCAACAAACAAGATCGGCTGGGATTCTTTGGGGAAAATCAGGCTTTGCCATTCAGGTGCAATTAGCCCAAAGAGAGACGGCCCTAAACAGACCCCTGCAATCATTTCACCCACGACTTGAGGCTGCCCTAAAAACCGCGACCCCAGCCATCCACAAATCCGGCAAGCAACCAGAATTACTGCCAGCTGGGCAAAAAAGACGATGCTGAGTTCCTGTGGCGTCATGGCGGCAATCCCTCTGGGGGTTTTTGGATTCGAATAGAATTTGCTGTTGCTTGGAACATTCGAACTTAGGCTATAGTCAAACGATTTCAGCCTGAGAACTTGTTCCTTTGGCAGCACTTTTCAGCAATTACAAGCTAAAGCCCAATGACAGGCTTGTGACCGGCCTACCTCGTTTCTTGACGATAGAAAATGGTTTCTGCCGGCCTTGGTTGGTGTCGAGTCGTCGGCCGCGATAACATGTGCATTGAGCTTGGTAAGAGAAGCTCTTGCACGGATTTGGCAGTTACCAGCATGACCAAGAGCCAAGGCATATCCATGCTCGAAACCAAAATGCTCTCTGTAAAGGATATGAGCGTCAGAGTTGCAAGGCTACTTAGCGCAAACAAGGCCCCGGGGCCCCCGGTACGTAGTCTTATAATGGCAGCAAGCCAACCAAATCCCATGCAGGTAATGAGTAGAAACAACCCGGGCACTCCTAGCTGCAACATCACATCAAGCCAAGATGAATGGGCATTTTGTGGAAAGAAGCCAGTGCCTTCTGCAATCCACTGATAAGGTGCTGCGACAGACGTCTGATCATCCCATACTGAGTGGAAACCATAGCCGGTCATGGGCTTTTTGTTTGCGACATAATCGACTTCCCGCCAGACCTCTGTCCGCCCGGTAAAGTCAGGCGTTCGACCCAAGAGGCGAAAAACTTCTTCCTTGCCCTGTGTCAGCCCGTATACAACCGCACTTCCTGAAACAATCGAGCCCCACAATGCCGCCATGGCAATTCGCGGTCCACGCTGAATCAACCAGCCCACTCCCAAAACGCAAACCCCTGCTAAGCTCATCAGGATTGCTGTTTTGCCGGTTGTCCCCACGATGGCGATCATGCCTAATGGCACAAGCGCGAGGCTTGTCCAATAGCGCGGATTGGCAAGCACTAGGCAGAAAGTAGCTAGAATGAGCAGGGCGGCGTACATTCCCATCGCCTGCTTTTCACCCCAAACACCTGACCAAGCGCCTTCAAGAATATCGTCCATTTGGCCCAAGGACGGGACGAAGATCGCCAGGAAGACAGAAATGAACATCAACCCACCAAGGGACAGGGTTAAGCGCGCGAGGATCTCTTCCCACGTCCTGAGAGCCGCTATGGCGCACGCCCCAATCAAGCTACATGTCATGAATGTGGCACCCCGCAATGTATCAGCCGGATTATCACTCCAGCTTGAGGACACAAAAGCCCACACGCAAAGTGCTACGTAAGGGAACATGGCCACAACAGTTTTCGCGGTTAGCCAAAAGTTGGCAAAAGCCAAGGTGAGACCCAAGGCTGAGCCAACAAGCCAGACAATACCTAAGCCGGGTACGGGGCCGCCATTTAGCTTTACAGGTATGCTAACAAAGACCTGTAGGTGAATGAGTATGAAAAGGATGATTGCGCAATCAACTGCGACCCGAATGAGCTCGCTTGGGACGGCCGCAGCAGCGTGTACCAACCCGGTCTGTTTTGGATTGTAACGCTGATAAGGCACACACACAGACTTTGCTAAAGGCGTTACTTTAGACAGACATCAGAACAAATTCTCCTGATGCCAAACGAAAGTAAACTAAAGCTCTGCGTGGTGAATATAGCGTAAATCCAATGAAATTTGGTTGAGTTAGCTCAAGGTGTGTCAGCCTTCAAGGATGGGTCATCAATACGGACCCAGTCCTTTTCGAGCAATCTTGACGAAACAAATAGCAAAGCCGCCGCAAGCAGATAGAAAACAGTGCCACCCAGGATAGAATAGCGCAGCGACTCGGCCCCGAACTGAGCTGACAGGCTGTCAGACATGATGCCAAGCAATAGGTCACCCAACCCAATCCCGACAAGATTGTTAATCAGAAGAAAGACTGCTGAAGCTGTGGCCCGCATATTGGCTGGCACAATGCCCTGAAAGGCGGCAAGTACGGGCCCGAGCCAAGCCAGGCCCAGTGCCGTTGGGATGAGGAAAACCAAAAAAGAGATCAGGATGGAATCTGACAAAACGCCCAGAACGAAAAAGGGGGTCGTTGCTAGAAAGGCAAGAGCAGGAACCAGTGCATAGGCTCCCTTATCGCGTGCGCCAAACCGGTCACCCAATTGCCCGCCAAGCCAGATGCCAATCAAGCCCCCGACCAAAACAATGGTGCCATAAAAATATCCAGCAAAGAGGAGTGGGCCAGCCCCTACTGGAACCATCCAATCTGGGAGCCAAGACATTGCAGACTTGAGGTCCTCGCCCCAAGAACGAACAAAATAAGCGGGTAACCAAGCAAACAAGCCATAACCCATCATCGATGAAGAAGCGGCTCCCAATGAGAGGGTCCAGAAACTGGGCTTCTTCGTCAGAACCCTCATCACTTCTGAAAGAGGGGCGGGGCTGATTTCTGCGCCAGGGGGATCATAACGGCCACGGACAGGTTCTCTCATTAGGAGCTTAAATAAGGGTGCGAGTAGAACACCCAATATGCCGACAATTATGAAGGCCCAGCGCCAATCAAGAAGAGTAGCAATCACCCCACCAAAGATGATACCGACGGCTGAGCCGATCGGTATACCGAACGAATAGGCTGCCATCGCGCGGCCTCGCCGATCTGCCGGAAAGTAATCCGACAAGAGCGAGTAGGCCGGCGCAACACCACCGGCTTCACCGACCCCTACCATCAGTCGGGCGATAAACAATTGCCAGAAATTCTGCGCAAGGCCACATAAAGCCGTCATCGCACTCCATAGCGCCAAGGCGATGGTCATAATCCAAGTGCGGTTAAATCGATCTGCCAACAGGGCGATTGGCACACCCAAGGTGGCATAGAAAAGCGCGAAGGACAGGCCTCGCATCAGGCCTAATTGGGTATCTGATAGCCCCAGTTCTTTCTGGATGGGGATCGACAAAATGCCAATAATCTGGCGATCCAGGAAGTTGAAAGTATAGACAATGATCAGCAGGGTCAGGACGAGCGCCTGATAAGCGGGTGTTGGATCGTTGGTCCGGCTGGTCGTCATCATTCCCTCAGCTTTGGCATATTGGCTAGCCAGAGCCAGTTTACTGGCCGTTGGCAAGGCGATACCCCCGCATGGCAGCATCCGGGGGTATCGATTGTGGCAAATTAGAACTTGGTTGATAGGCTCAAAGTTACGGTCTTTGGTGGACCGTAAAAGCTGTTTTGAACATTGCCAAAGGTGATACCAGCGAAGGAATAGCCGCCGACTTTGTAGCGTTCGTCTGTTAGATTGCGACCAGTTAGCGCGACACGGAATACGCCATCGGCGCTGTTCCAGCCCATACCGGCATCGACTAAAGTTACAGGATCAAGTTGGTCGACCAATGGATTTGCGAACTCGAACATGGAGTACTCGCTGCGATAAGAAGCTGACAATGTCGCGTCTACAGAACCCATCGAACCCAGATCGCGTTTGTAATTGAAGGCAAGATTGCCGTTCCACTCCGGTGTGTTCTGAAAGACGGCAGTTGGGGCCAAATCGATCGGTGTCAGGACACCGCCCACCAAGGTAAAGCTTTTGAACTCATTGAACTTTGCATCAGTATAGCCAAGACCGAACGTCATTGACAGATTCTCGTTGAAGCGCGCACCGCCCTCCAATTCAAAGCCCTGAATGGTCGAAGACCCTGCGTTGTCGACAAAGCTGGCAATACCGGCCGCCACAGTTGGTTCCTGCCGCGTGATTTGCTGACCCTCATATTCAGCCCGGAAGAGCGAGGCAGCAAAGTTTGCCCGGCCATTGAACAAGCTACCTTTCAGGCCGACTTCGTAAGAATTTACATACTCTGGTTTATAGCCGTCCACTGTCTTGGGTGTGAGGACTACATCCCCGCGCATATCAAAGCCACCGGACTTAAACCCTTCTGAATAAGCCACATAGCCGGTTAGCGCGTCGCTAAATTCATATGACAGGCTGACACGTGGGCTGAAGTCGCTGAAGTCTTTCGAGTTGCGATAGTTTGAACGTAAAAGGCCCGCAATTGCAGCGCTATTTCGAAATAAGGGTGAACCTAAACCGGTGAAGTTCTGGCGATAGACTTGGCCAGACCGAGAATCCTCAGTGTAGCGCCCGCCGATTGAAATCGATAAGGCGTCGCTGATGTCGTAAGAGAAATCCCCATAGGCAGCCAAGCTTTCAGTCTCGACTTTGCCAGAAGTGGCAATCGTCAGATTCGCAATGCCGACGATCGTGTCAAAGGCACCTGAGGCTTCCGCATCAAGATAATAGATTCCAAACACCCCATTCAACCGCTCGCCCGCCAACAAGAATTGTAATTCTTGGCTCAATTGTTTGTCGTCATAGCGGGCGGGCACGTCGAGGGCTTTGGCTTGGTTGGTATCAAAGTCGATTAAGGTATTGCTCGATCCTTCACGACCTGCAGTTATCGACTTAACAGTTAGGCGATCACTGACCTTCCATTCCCCAGTTAGTGACCAACCAGAGGTTTCCACCTTATTGGCGCTCCCAATCCCGGCATCTGTATCATAAACGTTCGGCAAGATGGTCGCTCCTGCCGTCAAGCCAACGCCGGGTGCTTCTCTGTGGCCATGTTTGGCGTTTGAATTATCCGCAACTTTGTCATAAGCCAAACGAAAGAAAAGGTGGTCGCTGGGTTCCCACTCGGCACTGACCCGTCCTGCAAAAACGTCCTTGTCGTAATGTTCAGCACCGGTGGTGATGTTCTTGCCGAACCCATCACGTTGGTAGCGTGCAAGCGCCCCGCCGATTCTCAGGGTATCCGAAACAGGCGTAGAGGCGCTTACAATTGCATCGATTTGCCCGTAGCTGCCCATGTTGAGTTTCGCATTAAGGGATTCTTTTGCGCCCAATCGCTTAGTCACATATTTAATCGCTCCACCGATGGTGTTGCGCCCGTAGAGCGTGCCCTGTGGCCCGCGAAGCACTTCGATGCGGTTAACATCAAAAATATCTAAAACTGCCCCTTGAGGTCGGGCCACATAGACATCGTCGACATAAAGACCGACGCCGGGTTCAAAGCCCCACAATGGATCCTGTTGGCCAACCCCTCGGATAAATGCGATCAGGGTCGAGTTTGAACCCCGGGCAACTTGGACGGTCGCATTTGGAGCAGATTGCTGCAGCACTGTGATGTCGGGTGCACCGGTAGCTTCGAGCGCAGCCGAACTTAGTGAAGTGACTGAAATGGGGACGTCCTGGAGCACTTCGTCACGCCGGCGAGCTGTCACGACCACTACTTCGCTGGCTTGTTCGCTGCTGGCTTCCGGTGCTGTCTGAGCCGAGGCAGTATTGGCAAATCCAATTGCGGTGAGGGCACTCGCACTCAACAGGGTGCTTAAAAGAGAGTTGAAAGACTTTCTGCTCATGGTGGTGGTCTCCGTGGGTATATTGAGAGGGTTACCAGGGGTGGGAGGAAAGGGGGTGTCTGGGGGCCTTTGTGCGAATGCCTCGGGCCGCCAAATCGCTCACGGCGGCGTTGAAGGCTGGGGCTATTTCAATATGAGGAGCGTGTCCGGCCTCCTCGAACACAAGCGCGCGGCAATTCGGCATGGACCGGGCGATTTCGGCAGCAACGGTAACGGGATAGAGGCGACTTTGGCCGCCATGAATGGTCAAAGAAGGCACAGCTATCTGTGGCAGATCGCGCCGCAAATCGATCGCCATCAAACTCTGCCAAGCCAAGGCGGCAATCTGGCTGTCAGCAGCCAATGCCAACCGGGCAAGGCTGGTTCGCGCGATGTCGTCAGGATGAGCAAAGATGCGATCGAGAAATAGATCACAATATGCAGGCCAATCTCCTGCCATCGATTCGAGGCTTGCTTTCATTGTTGCAGGTGTAGGAGCAGGTGACATGGCAAATTGCCAGTCTTCGGCTGGAGCGACTTTCGGCGACATATCTATGCTTATGAGACCTGCAAGAAACTGGTCATTGCGACTTGCCAAATGCCATGCAATAGCCGCCCCCATGGACCAGCCTACCAAGATCACTTGGTCAAGGTCCATGGCCTCGATAAGTGCCCGGAAAAGTTCGCTATAGGCCGAAATGCTGGATGCGTCCCTCGGTGAATGGGTCGTAACATCTGGGCCCGGGGAACCTGCGAAACCCGGCAGGTCTGGTGCGATCAACTCAAAACCCTGTCGGGTCAACTCAAGTTGCGGTGCAAATGATTGCCCACCCATGGCCCACCCATGAATCGCTACAAGTGGGATACCGGCCCCGGCACGGTGGACGACAAGTTGCTGCCCGTCCACTCGCAGGACGTCCTTGCGGCCACCAAACGCCTGCCAAGTCCGTGAGAACGATGCGGCCGTCGCCATTTGACTGTGCCTCCCTCAGGCTTCTTTTTGGCCTGCTTGTCGCGATAGAGCCTGACTCAAACCCCCAAGGGTTTATTCTCAGACTTTGCTATTTCCAAAAATCGTGGCATATATTGAAACATGAATCAATATTCAATTTTGCAATCATCGGCCCCAATGCCGGGACCTAAGACCCCTAAGACCCGCAAGGGCTTGGCTACTAAGGCCAAATTATTGGAAGCTGCGGAAGCTGAATTTGGCGAGCGGGGCTATCATGACGGCTCCATTGTGGAGATCACCCGCCGCGCCGGAGTCGGACTTGGCACTTTCTATGTGTATTTCGAGTCGAAAGAGGCCATCTTCCGCGCCCTTGTTACTCATATGGGCCACGAGACGCGCACCTTTATTGCCCGTCAAGTTGAAGATGCTCCAGATCGCTTGCAAGCCGAGCGGGCGGGGATGCGGGCCTTTTTCCACTTCGCGCGCGCGCACAAAAATCTGTATCGTATCGTGATGGAGTCCCAGTTTGTCGCTGAGGATAGCTATCGGGCCTATTACGAAGCCTTTGCTGAAGGCTATCGTCGCAATCTTGAGATCGCTGCCGACAAAGGTGAGATTCGGGATGGCGACAGCGGCATACGGGCTTGGTCGCTCATCGGCCTCTCTGTATTTCTTGGCATGCGCTATGCAGTTTGGGATGAGTCAACTGATCTGGAAGCGGTCGTCGATGCGGCCTCTGATTTGATCGAGCGCGGCCTGATAGTGGGTCGGTAGGGATGCAAGCGCTCACCAATCTTCTGGCCCGCCGAGCTGAATTGACGCCAAACAGGCCGGCCATGAGCGAATACGCCTCTGGTCGCACCTTGACCTATCAAGCCCTTCAGACCAGGGTTCTGAAGCTGGCTGGCCTGTTAGCCGCCCGCGGCGGTGTCGATGGACAGCGGGTGGCCGTTTTGTGTCGCAACAGGATTGGCTTCTTTGAACTCCTGTTTGCAGCAGCGAACACCGGTGCGATTGTCACGCCACTAAATTGGCGTGCTCCTTTCCCGGAGCTTTTGCCACTGGTTCAAGATGCTCAACCTCTTATATTGTTTTATGGAAATGAAGACGCCGATACCGCCATAGAGCTCGCGCAAGTGTGCGGGGCGATAGCGATTGATTTTGATGAGCCATCCGCCAATGGCTTCGAAGCGCTTCTGGCAGAAGCGGTGCCGCTCCCGCCACGCCGTCGCTGGCCGTGCGCTGATACTTGGTATCTGCTCTATACATCTGGAACCACTGGCAAGCCAAAAGCGGTGATCCAGACCTATGGTATGGCTCACGTCAACGCAGTTAACCTGGGTCAAGCGATAGATCTGTCGACCTATGATGTCACGCTGAATTTTTTGCCTTTATTTCATACAGCAGGAATTAATTTACACACTTTACCAACCTTATTTGCAGGTGGACACGTAATAATCCTTCCGGGGTTTGATGTTGATATAGTCATGAAATTGTTGGTTGAAGACCGTATTTCGACTTTCTTTGCGGTACCTGCAGTCTATCAAGCTTTAAGTCTTCATCCTAATTTTAGCCGAGCGGAACTAACGCGCGTCCGCCATTGGGGTTGTGGCGGTGCACCGTTAGCGGATGCACTGGTTCATGCCTTCGCGGCGCGGGGTGCGATGGTTGCCAATGGCATGGGGATGACCGAAACTGGCCCAACGGTCTTTCTAGCCGACCCAGAAACCGCCACCAGCAAAGTCGGCTCAGTCGGCAGACCGCAAATCTTGTGTGAAGCTCGCATTGTTGCCCCTGATGGCCAAGATGTGCGTCCGGGTGAAGCCGGCGAATTATGGTTGAGCGGACCAGGGATTACGCCGGGATATTGGAATAATCCGGCCGCGACAGCCGCAGCCATAACGGATGATGGCTGGCTGAAAACAGGGGATTTGGCGCGACAAGATGCAGACGGCTGCTTCTACATTGTAGGTCGCTTGAAAGAAATGTTCATTTCGGGGGCCGAAAACGTTTATCCCGCCGAAGTTGAAAATGTACTGGCTTTGCATCCTGATATTCTGGAGGCTGCAGTCGTTGGGGTCGCTGACACGCGTTGGGGCGAGGTGGGTCATGCATTCCTGATGACGAGGCCGGGGGCAAGCCCGCCAGATCTGGATGAAGTCATTCAGTGGTGTCGGAAGCATCTGGCAGCCTATAAGGTTCCTCGATACTTCACTTGGATTGATGACTTTCCCCGAACTCCCGCAGGTAAAATCCAAAAGCATTTGATCGTTCGCTGATGATACTGACTCCCTCCCAGAACGATCTTGATTTGTTCGCTTGCCTGTCTGGGGACGCCAACCCTATTCATGTGGATCCTGATTTTGCGGCCCGTAGTGGGTTTGGTTATACCGTTGCCCATGGCGCGATGCTGACAGCTTGGTTGATTGCTGCAGCAAAACTTCCCAATGCCCCGGCTGCGACGGCGGCCGTATTCCCAGCTCCAGCCTATGCCGGACAAGCATTGAAGGTCGTAGGGGACGGTTTAGACTGGCAATTGCAGCGTGTTGACGATCAAGTCTGTGTTTGCCAGCTCACTTTAAACCGATATCAGGAGCAGCATAGCGAAATCGGTCAGCTTATTGAACCCAACTTGCCATTGAAGCTGGGAATGACAGCCAATTTAGATCGGTTGGTCAAACAAAAAGACCTAGAGGCTCTCTCGGCGCTGCAAGCACGCGCTGGATGCACAGACCCAACAATTGTTGGACAATCAATCATGCTTGGCCTAATTTCAACTGTGCTTGGGATGGACCTTCCCGGCAAAGGCACCAATTATCTCAAGCAAGAAACAAGCTGGATCCGTCCATTAATACCGGGCAGACGCATCCGAGCATATGTTACCATCACACGACTCCGCCCGGACAAGAAACTCGTCGATCTTTCGACCGTGGTTTGTGATGAACACGGGCAACCGTTGGCGCGGGGCCGGGCATTGGTCTCAGCGCGCGATGTTTTGGGCGCATTTGAGGCTAGCTGACTGCATTGGTTATTACGAGGGCCTGTAGTGGCCTTCGGAAAATCGATGCATCTCAGGTCTAATCGCGTGGTCGCCATGCTTCAAGCGGATCACCGCAAATCCCGAACCTGCTCCCCGTTCACGGCGGGAGGCCAGGGATGGGACAGTCAACACGCGTAAGCCTTGAGTCGCGGCAGCTGAAAAGTCGAAATAACCATGGACATGACCACATAAGAGAAGGTCAGGGCGACAAGTTTGAGCCAGCCACTGATTAAACTGGAGGAGTCCCCGAGGGTTACTTTTGACATAGGCCCCGGGAGGTGTCTCTGGTGGATGATGTACGGCAAGAAGGCGAATTTTCGCCGTCGATTGTGCAAGATTATCAAGTGCTTGCCGGACTGACGCTTGACCATAATCGCCCTGAGACCAATCAAACGTCCACTGTGTCCCCAAAGCGGTTGTCGCGGCAATAACTTCCACCCATCCATCAGAGGATTGCCAGGCTGATCGCATTCCCAACGCCTCAAAGCGCCCAAAAGGGCGAAAAAGACGGGCCGGCAAGTTAAACATAGGGGTGTCATGATTTCCGGGGCAGCCCACAATAGGTAAATCAAGCTGAGCTAGCCATCGTACGGCGTCGGCAAACTCTTGCGCCTTGCCTTGCTGTGTCAGATCACCTGTTAGAACAAGACAATCGGGCTCCAAGGCCTTGATGGCTTCAAGAGCTGCGACAAGACGTGTCGCATCGGCGTCACCGAAATGAACATCGCTAAGATGTATTATAGTCGTCATGAAAGCCAAGTCCCCCAAAAGAGGGGCCGTTTAGTTGAGAATACTTAATCAGAAAAGGGCCGTGTGGTGAGTACCAAAGCTGCCCGCGGCAAGAATGATAATTTGACTTGGCAACCCAATGAAACCGGCTCCCCATCCACAAGGCCAAAGATCTCTTCGCCCCCCATCGTGATTTCACCATCGCTAATCGTACGTGTCACCAAATTGGCGAGGCCGCGCCAGCGTCGCAGCAAAACTGCCCCGGCTAACCAGGCAGCCGCGCCAAGGTTCTTAAGCCGAGCTTGTGCCACTTCAAGACCTGAATCTGTTTCTAGATCTGGCATTCCGCTATCTAAACCAAAAGCTGTATCCACCCGGCCTATTGCTGCGATGACTACATCGGACACAGGTTGATTTGGTTGTTGCAGACCAGCTGAAAACAGGTCTCGTCGGAGCGATTTAAGTTCTGCAAAAGCATGATATAGACCTGAGCGGCGAATAGTTTCGCGGACATTCTGGAGCGTCATCCAGGGGCCAAAGCCAGAGGCAACTAGAAAAGCATGTTCGTTGGCTCGCCCGCCACTTAACCAGATCGGTTGTGCCTGCTTCAGGTTAGATAAGGTCCGGTTCAAACAGGCATGCCCATGAACCCGATAGCAGAGCCTGTTGAGTGTCCCGCCAGGCAGTGGCATGATGGCGACATCGAGCCCCCGAACGGCAAGACTGACAGTCCGTGCAGAACCATCACCGCCATACACACCAATGACGCGTCTGCCTGATCTCGCCAATTCTTGGGCCTGCTCATGCAACTCTGCCCCTGCACAGCGCCGGATCACAACACGATTTGCTAGCCCAGCACGTGTCAGCGCCCAACCAAGACGATGTTGGCCAAATAGACGATAGGCACCAGCAGACACATTAACCAAGATAGCCATTTCATTAGGGTCAAAACCAACACGTCGCCGATCTTGATTGAGCTTTAGAGTCTCCAAGGGACGCAAGGCTCGGCTCTTGCTGCATTCGCCGGGATCAAGAGTATCCCGACGTATCAGGGGGATTGTTGGTATCAGGTCAGTCATTTTGGCATTGCTTTATCAAAGAGGGTTCGGCCCTTACGCGACAGGAAGGGAGCGCAGTCGAGGGAAAGGCTGATAGATCGGTCTTTGGGCTGAAAAAGAGTGACCCATAGAGATTGTAGCGTAGGCCATCACTGTACAGAGGAGATATTGGCAGATTTAATGCCAATAGGCCTGCACCGAAAGCTCCACCTGTTCAACGCGCTCTGGGTCACTGAAAGCATCAACTCAGTCGAGCAGAATCAGCCGCGAGACTATCCTCAATCTGGAACGTCGGGCCTTTCAGTAAGGCCACATGCACTTGATAAACAAAAGGCCTGCCGCGAACATCTGCTAACGAGCTTCCAATAGCGGTATGCCTAATTTTAAGGGCGCGAACGCGTCTGGGGTTCATACCGTTCTCCTCTTTGCGACATGCTGCGGAGCCAGGACAACACGGCATCAGGTGAAGAGGCAGGGGGGGCTGACACCGTGCCGTCCAAAAGGCTCCGGTGTGGCCGACATCACGACCCGGCAGGGAGTCGTCAGAGGGGCCCGGTCCACACGCAAGTAACATGAGGCCTCGATTTCTGGCATTCAATACCCAAGTTCGTGAATTCACCGCGTTGTGAGACCAGGTTGATAGGCGGTCACGTGCGCGGGAATTTTTTGACTTAGGTTTAAGTTTTGAGCTCTCTGCAGCGCTTGATTTAGGACTGCGTCGGCCATAGCAGGCAGAGAGGCAAAGCGCCGTGTTGTCGAAAGTTCATCAATGTTACGCAGGAGCCTGGCCCAACGACGCCGGAATGGAGCCCCTGAGCCTAGATAAGCCATGGCGGATTGATCCTGCAGCAATTGATCGCGCAACTTGTGAGCCAGGAATGGGTCGATCTCAAGTGACGCTACCGCGGCAGGATTTGCGACACGGAACACCCGCGAAGTCCCGTTACAGGCAGGGCTATTGATGGGCTCGAATCCAGCCAGCTTCAGCATCGCGATCAAAGTTGGCGGTGCGAAATTCCAGACATGGGCATAGTGGAACAAATTGCTCCGCTGTTTCTGTACACCTTCGATGTTAGGTACTTCGATGAACAGGAGCCCACCAGGGACGAGCCATTGCTTGAAGCTGGCTAGGGCTGCGAGAGGCTCTGCCAAATGCTCAAACACATGATTAAGTGTGATCAGATCAAAAATACCGGCACCAAAAGCTGCCGGCTCAAGCCTTTGATTGGTCACCTCTATGCCATAGGTCGACGTTCCAAACTGACGATAGCCGTCATGAGGCTCAACCCCGCAGGCCTTAAAGCCGAGTTTGCCCATCATATAAACAAACTCTCCCGAGGATGCTCCAACATCTAGAACCCGAGCCCCAGGTGACAACAGAGACTTTAGGCGAACAGCACGCAAAGCAGCGCTGCGTTGAGCGCGAAGGGAATGCTTTGCTTTTGGCTTTAAGTCACCCTTGTAGCTTTGCCGATATGCCTGCGCGTAAAAGGCGGCCAATTCTTCTGGGGAGGGAAGCGGATCATGGCTGACCAGTCCGCAACTTTCGCATAAGACACTGATTAAGGGCTTTAAGCCACGACCCATCGTGCCAACAACTGTCCGCTCTGTTTCGCCACAAACCAAACAGGCCTTTGCACTGACTTTGTCTCCAAGCTTCATGACTTACTCCACACAAGATGAAGTCGCGCTGTTAGAAGACACGTTGCAGCAAAAACCTGATGCGCTTTGTCAGGGAATTGTCAGCCAAGCTCGGCTAGGCGGGTGTTGCGGAGGTTAAATGCGTGTCCTAATCATCGAAGATGAGCCAGAGATTGGATCTATGCTTGCTCGGGCTTTAGAGCGAGCTGGCTTTCTGCCTACCCTTGTAACCGATGGGGAAGAGGGATGGGAAAGAGGCGATACCGAGCTTTTCTTAGTTGCGATTCTGGACATGAATCTGCCCAAACTGGATGGGCTTTCTGTGCTCAAGCGCTGGCGAGCTGAGGGGGTTAAGCTTCCAGTTCTGGTGGTCTCGGCAAGGGGAAACTGGAGCGAGCGTGTAGATGCCCTAAATGCTGGCGCGGATGATTATATCGTCAAGCCCTTTGTACTGGATGAGGTATTGGCCCGTATTCATGCGGTGGTTCGGCGAGGTGCAGGCCAAGCGGACAATATCATCAGAGATGGAGACCTAACCATCGATTTGCGGTTTCGCGCTGTAAGCGATAGTTCTGGGCCGATTGACCTCACCCCGCTAGAGTTTCGCATCTTGAGTGCCTTGGTGCGCGCGCCGGGCAAGAACCTGTCGCAGGCCAGTTTGTGCGAGGAGGTTTATGGTGATCACGAATTGCGTCGGGAAAATGCCATCGAAGCCGCCATGATGCGGTTGCGAAAGAAGATTGGATCGGATCGGATTATGACGCGTCGCGGTTATGGCTATCAATGGAAACAACGTCATGGATCGGGCCTAGATTAATGGCCAAGTCATTGCGTGTCGGGCTGTGGGCGATTGGATTGATCAGTGCGATCATCTTGCCGCTCATTACTGCGCTCGGGTTCCGGGCTGCGTTTGAAAGTCACGTTTACAAAAGCACAGCCAGCGAATTGGAAGCGGACCTTCGTTTCATGACGCGGGGATTAAAGCTAGAAAACGGCCTCATAACGCTGGTCCCCAAAACATTACCGGACCCGCGATTTGAAGAGCCACTGTCTGGCCTATACTGGCAGATTGTCGATGACAAATCGAAAACCACGGTCCGATCTGGATCGCTGGTGACTTTTACCATTGCGCTGCCACAGGATGATTTGCCCCTCAATATTGTCCATCGCCATATTGTTCTCGGCCCAGATGGGACCGAGCTTATGGTGCTGGAACGGCGGATTCCTGAGGGAGTAAAGGGCAAGCAGAGCTGGCGCTTTGCGGTTGCAATTGAACGAGATCTGTTGGAGCGCCAGGTTCATGCCATCATGAGCGACACCATGCCAGTCTTTATTCTATTGGGCTTAGGCCTTCTAGTACTGACATTCATACAAGGCCAAATCCTGTTGGGTCCGCTAAATCAGGCTTCCCGCGCACTCAGTTTGGTTCACGCGGGACTACAAGAGCGCTTAACCTCGACTGTTCCAAGTGAATTGGATGACTTTGCCCGAGATTTTGATGCCTTACTCGATGCCAGCGAGCGTCAGGCCCGGGAAGCCAGAGAGCGGGCTGCCGATTTAGCCCATAGCCTCAGGACACCTCTGGCTGTGTTGATGGCGCGTGCGGATGAAATTGAGATAGCAGGGCTAAGCGCCGCAGCGGCTTCTATACGTGACATCGTAGGCGGACTAGAGCATCGCGCAACACGCGATCTCGCACGAGCTCATATCCATGGCCCAATCCTGGGGCGGCTGGTAGAGCTTCCACTTGCGCCCATTATCAATCAGATCGCCAACGCATTGGCGCGATCTAGCGCAACAGAGAATTTGACCTGGGATGTCCAAGTAGATGCTGACCACAAGGTGAAACTGGACCAAAGCGACTTGACCGAACTGATTGGCTCACTCCTGGACAATGCTCGGAAATGGGCAAAATCGCGCATCAAGATTGCGACAATCTGTGATCCATCTCGTCTACGTATTATTATTGATGATGATGGGCCAGGAATCGAGCCCCATCTCCGCCGCATGGCGATTTCGCGCGGGCAGAAGTTTGACGCCCATCTTAGCGGAACCGGGCTTGGCCTTAGCATCGCGCAAGAAATCATTCAGGCCTATGGCGGCTCTCTTGAACTGTCCGATGGTGTGCTTGGCGGGCTGCGCGTAACGTTGAACCTTCCCCATGCAAGTATCGGTCTTCATGGAGCTAGGTCCACATGAACTCGAACCAAGATGTCTGGTGGCAAAGCCTGCCAACAACATCCTTTGGCTCCAACGGGATGGAAGAACAGCTTGCCGGGCTGATCCTCGCAGGTCGCAAACAGGCGACCGTCTGGAACGGCTTGGACGAAAATCCGACCGAGGCGGGGATGCGCTGGGTTGTGACAGTCGCCGATCGACCTGTTGCCGTCATCGAAACCCTAGAGGTCGGCCAATGCCGGTTTAGCGACATCGATGCTGATTTTGCGTGGACCGAAGGCGAAGGGGATCGCAGTCTGGCCTTTTGGCGGATCACCCACCAGAAATTTTTCGAGCAAGAAGGCAAGTTTAGCCCCGATATGCTGCTGTGGTGGGAAAGGTTCAAACTGGTTGAGACTATTGATCATGATCTTGCCGCCAAGGCAGCCGACATCGTCATGCG
Source organism: Candidatus Phycosocius bacilliformis (assembly GCF_003112735.1). Lineage (GTDB taxonomy): Bacteria > Pseudomonadota > Alphaproteobacteria > Caulobacterales > Aquidulcibacteraceae > Aquidulcibacter > Aquidulcibacter bacilliformis. The sequence goes on along the minus strand of NZ_BFBR01000009.1, from coordinate 22,232 downwards.
CGAGGAACAGGAGGCCCACTTGCTTCTGGCCGGCCGCACTCACCCTCCAGGCTGAGCTCTTTGGTCAAGGCTGCGGTCAAGTAAGGCCCCAATTTCGGCCATGGTTTCACCAACAAGATGTGCACCTGCTCCCAGCAGAGCTTCTTTTGATGTCTCATACGCAAAGCCAATAACCGCCATGCCTGCTGCCACAGCTGCCTTGACGCCATTGGGACTGTCTTCAATCGCGATACAACTTGCTGGCGCCACACCAGCATGATGGGCGGCGCGCAGATAAAGATCTGGGGCGGGCTTGGCCTTGGCCACATCATTTGCCGAATGGGTTCGGCCTGCAAAGCAATCCAATATGCCGATTTTTGCAAGATTGGTGCGAACCTTGTCGCGCTGACCGCTTGATGCCACAGACAATGGCACATGACGGTCAAACAAATGCTTGACCAGCTCAACCGCCCCTGGAATGGCCTTGAGATCCTGGGCAAAGCGATCTTTCAAGAGTGCTTCAAAAGCCGCTATGGCCGCAGGTGGGATCGGATGTCCGATCTGGCCTGCGATGCACGCATACATGGTCTGGTCAGACAGTCCAAGAAAATGAGCCCGGGCGTCTGCGGCGCGCATGGGCCAGCCTAGGCTGGTGGCCCACGCGGCACTGGCTTCATTGGAGATGGCTTCTGAATCGACCAACACCCCATCACAATCAAAGATCACATGGGCGGGCGGACACGGCCAGAAGCGCGGCAGGGACAACATGGCAATGGGTTAGTCCAGACCGCTCGCGATGGCAAATCGGCAATCAGAATTCTGCTTTCAATGTCGCACCCCACGTTCTGGGATCGCCTGGGATACCTGTGATCAGACCCGTGTTGCCGCCTGGCACATTCAGAAGCTCAAAATAGTCCTCATCAAGCACATTGCGGCCCCACAGATACAGATCAAGTCCCTGCGGGGTGCGAAACCCAAGTCAAACGTTCAACAACGAATAGCCGTCAATCCAAGTATAGGCTGATGGCGATGGGTTGGAAGAAAAGCGCGAGCGGTAATTGCCATCCAGACCGACATAAAAATCGCCGTCCTTGCCGATTTGGCGGGCGGGCCACGCATACTCACCCCCAAAGGAAAGCGCCCATTTGGACACACCAGGCAAGACTTGGCCTGAAATGTCGCAATTGGCAGGACTGATAGCACCAGGAACACCCGCTGCCCCGGGCGTTTGACCAGGTGTCAAAGCAGCCCCGCCAGAGAGTTCTGGCGGGCAGGGGGCGTCGCGAAACCGCCGATAGGTCGCATCCGTGTAGGCCACATTCGTGTAAACCGACAAGCGATCGGTGATATCGGCTGCAAGGTCAGCCTCAACACCTTGGGTGCGGACACGGTCAGCATTGGCCAGATAGCCGCGCAAGACACCCAATTAGCCATTGGTGACCTGGGCCTGAGAGTCTTCAATATCGGTACGGAACAGCGATAGATTGAACGTCACCTTACGGTCGAAAAGTCGCGTTTTCAGACCAGCTTCATACTGATTGACCGATTCGGGCCGGGTGGTTTGGGCCCCCAAGAGCGGCAGGCCAGCGGCATCGGTGGGAACATCATTGTGGTTAATGAAACGACTAACCTGATGACCGAGCACGGCGCAGCGCAGGAAGAGACGGCTTAGATGCTAAAGGTTCACTTAAGCTAAGGCGCGGGCGGATTTGTAGCGCGGGTGGCGGTCTGAAAAAGCACGCACACGCCTGCGCCACGCCCGATAACGACCTGGGCGCAAATGGGCTCGCATCAGGGCCTTGACCGCATCAGGGGACAAGCCGTGCTCCGCGCGAATATCTTCAAAGCGGACATGATCACTTAAGGCCATGGCGATGATCTCGCTGAGGGTGGCCTCGTCCAGCGTGTCAGAGGCGGCCATGATCGAGCGCCTCCAGAATCCGTGCTGCGTCCGCTTTGATTTCGGCCCTGCGGGCCTCCCCCATTTTGCGCCAAGTGGCAAAGACGGGGCCCATGCGGGGATTGCCAGCCAGCTTATCTTCATTGCGGCCAATGAAGTCCCAATAGAGTGGATTGAACGGGCAGGCACGGGGACCAGCTTTCACATTGGGATCATATGAACAGCCAGCACAATAATCGCTCATCCTGTTGATATAGGCCCCGCTGGCGGCATAGGGCTTGGAAGCCATGATGCCGCCGTCGGCAAACAACGCCATGCCAATTGTGTTTGGCACCTCGACCCACTCGAAGGCATCGGCATAAACGCTCAGATACCATTCATGCACGTCGTGGGGATCCAAACCGGCAAGCAAGGCAAAATTACCGGTGACCATCAAGCGCTGAATATGGTGGGCATAGGCTTCCTTGCGGGTCTGGCCGATTGCTGCGCGCATGCAGGCCATTTTGGTCTGGCCGGTCCAATACAGGTCTGGCAGGGGACGGCCGACCCCGAAATAATTGGCATTGGCATAATCAGGAGCGTGCAACCAATAGATCCCGCGAACATATTCTCGCCAGCCTATGATCTGGCGAATGAAACCTTCCACGGCTGCGAGAGGGGCGTGTCCTGCCTGCCAAGCCGCTTCGGCGCGCCGACACACATCGAGGGGCTCCAAGAGGCCGATATTGAAATAAAGCGCCAGCACCGCATGGTTCAAGAAAGGCTGGCCGTCGAGCATAGCGTCCTGGGTCTCGCCAAACCGGGGCAGATGATTGGCGATGAAATGATCGCGCGCGGCTTCGGCCTGAGCCTGTGTCGTGGCAAACCAGAAAGGTTCAAGATCGCCAAAATGATGGCCAAAACGCTGGTCGACGAGGCTCAACACCTCTTGGGTGCGCGCATCGGGCTCAAACCGGCGCGGCATTTGTAAGAACAAGTCATGCTTGGCAGGTTTGCGATTATCATGGTCAAAATTCCAGCGCCCACCGGCCGGTTGATCACCATCCATCAACAGACCGGTCAAGCGGCGCATGTCGCGATAGAAATGCTCCATCACAAAGGTCTTGCGCCCCTGCGCCCAGGCCCGAAAGCGGGGGGTGTCACAGATGAAGCGGTTATCAGCAAGCAAGTGGATCGGCAGATCAAGCGTATCGACCCAGGCCCGCTGCATCTGCACCACCCGCCATTCGGATGCTTCGGTCAGCACAAGTCCGTCAGGGCGATGGCGGGCGATGGCGCGCTCAAGCTCACCACCAAAACAGCCCGAATTGGCAGGATCATCCATCTTGACGTAATCGACCGCAAAGCCTTCGGCGCGCAGAGCATCGGCAAAGGCGCGCATGGCAGCAAGAATGAAGGCGATCTTCTTCTTGTGGTGGCCGACATAGACAGCCTCTTCCTGCACTTCCACCATCAAAATGACATCCCGGCCGGGAACAGCACCCTGCAAGGCCGAAATTGAACGCGACAGCTGGTCGCCGAGGATGACGCGTAGAGAGGTCATGAGTGGTCCGAATTGATGCTCGCGCTAGAGCTAGGGCAGGTGGGCACCAAATCCAGCCAAATAGTGCCAATCCAATTCGGCGACTGTATGATTTGTGGGTCGACAGCTGATCAAGCTTCGCCTAGCTTTGGGTCATGCAACGGACTGGGGGCAGCCGCATGATTCAAATCCTAAGAGGTTCAAGCCTGAAGCGGGGCGTGGGGCTTTTATGTCTCTGCAGTGCGATAGCATTGACTGGCTGTGCGAGCCCGACAGCAGCTGTTGAAGAAAGCTTTGTGGTTGGGGAGGATATCTGCGCCGGGGAAGCCACCCGGATTTATTTTCCCCACAGCGAGAGCACATTGAGCCCGGTTGCGGCCCAAGTTGTGGTGCGATTGTCCGATCAATTGGCCACATGCCCGAAACGGCGTGTCATTCTAGTGTCGGTCTCCGGCGATGACGCACCACCCTCAAGCCTCGATAACCGGGAAGAGCGCACCGCCATCGTCAAGCAAATATTGATCAGTCAGGGCATTGCCGACAAAAGGATCATCACGACCGCTCAAGGCCCCTTGATCGCCCAAGCCCCTAAAGGGCCCATCGGCAGCGTCTTTGTGCTGACCCGGCCTTAGGCCGTCTGGGCGGTTTGCAGCTTGATCATGGCTGGCACCAGATCGACTTCGGTTTCAGTTGCGGCAAACACATCGCCAATCATCATCAAGACTGGGCCTTCTCCGACTTGGCCCGCCAAGCTGGGCAAGTCGCCCAGCACGCCCTTAATGCTGAACGCCTCTGACCGCGAAACGGCTTCTGCCAAGACAACGGGCAAGTCTGCAGCCATGCCCAGATCCAACAGCGTGTCACGGATCACGCCTGCATCGGTTCGCCCCATATAAATCACTGACGTATCCGCAGCCGCCACGGCCTTGGCCCATGCCAGCGACGTCGTAGCCCCGCGTGCGACAGTCGGGGTTACAAATGTGACCGAACGTGAAAGGCCTCGCCGGGTGAGCGACGTCGACAAGGATGCCGCCGCACCGAATGCAGCGCTGATGCCTGGAACGATAGAGACAGGAATTCCAGCCTGCACACAGGCTTCAATCTCTTCGTGTGCACGGCCAAACAACATGGGGTCACCCCCCTTGAGACGCACGACGACGCGGTGTCGACGGGCGCTGGCCACCAAAAGGCGATTGATCAGGGCCTGGTCCATCGAGACCCGACCGCCGCGTTTTCCAACGGGCACTTTTTTTGCTTGAGGGCCCAACGCCAGAATGTCGTCACTCACCAGCGCATCATACAGGATGATGTCAGCCTGCTCGATCAGACGCGCAGCGCGCAACGTCAAAAGGTCAACCGCACCTGGCCCAGCACCCACAAGATGGACGTGGCCGGTCATGCAGCCGCCCGGTCGGGTTGGCGTTTGGCTGCCAAGGCAAAGTCGCGATTATCCGCACCCCATTGATAAACAGCCGGGAAAGTGGCCAGAGCACGGCGGGCATCTTCTTCGCGCTGGTCTCCGCGCAAAGCAAAACTATTGATGCCGCAACGCACCATGGCAAAAAGCTGGTCGACCAGCACGTCGCCAACGGCACGAATCTCGCCCTTAAAGCCCAAGCGCGACCGCAAGAGGGTGGCAATCGAATAGCCCCGGCCATCATTGAACTTGGCAAACTCGACCGCAATCAGATCAAGCCCGTCCAAATGCCCGGCCAGCGACAGGGGATCCTCTGTCGGCATGAGCACCAGCGCCCGGGGGCCTGTTTCGACATCCGCCACATCACGGGCAAGCCAGTCATCCAAGCGGACAAAGCTGCCTGCTTCCCACGCCGTCACGCTGGGGGATTCGGGCTGCTTAACATTGGGTCGGATCAGGCTGCGGACATCGCCCTGACCGGCATTGACGATTGCCATATCCGGGATGGGATTGGCGGGAGGCGCAGGACGGAAAGTCCCCTCAGGCAGGGTAACGACGCCCACAGCGCCAGTGTCATGCAATTTCAGCAAAATGCTCATCAGACGTTTTCCTTGAGCTTGAGATCGGGGGAGGCAGGGGCTGGTTCGGATGGAAAAGCCGCAGCAAGGAAGGCGGCTTTGCCAAGGCGCTCAACCGCATCGACAAAGATTTCACCGGGCTGACGCTGGTTGAGGTAGAAATCGGTCAACCGCGACACCGTCGGGGCGACTTCATCTCGCGGGATTGCCTTACCAATGATCTGACCTAGGGCCGTGCGGGTGTCCGTACGACCACCGATCAGGATCTGGTACCATTCCTCATCCTTCTTATCGACACCCAGAATACCGATATGGCCGACATGGTGGTGGCCACAGGCATTGATGCAGCCCGACATCTTGATGGCGAGCGTGCCAATATCCTGCGCCTTTGGGGCCAGGGCATCCTGCACCGCCGCCGCAACCGGGATGGATTTGGCATTGGCCAAAGCGCAATAATCGCCGCCGGGGCAGCAAATAACATCTGTGGCAAGGCCAACATTTGGCTCACCCAACTTCAACGCCTCAAGGGCCTGATACAAAGCCCACAGGTCAGAGCGCGCCACATCAGCCAGAACCAAATTCTGATGATGGGAAACCCGGATTTGGCCAAATGAATATCGATCCGCCAAATCTGCAATTGCATCCATTTGGTCGCTGGTGGCATCACCGGGGGCGATGCCCGGCGACTTGAGACTGATGGTGACCGCCCCATAATTATCGCGCTTGTGGCGGGCAACATTGCGCTTGACCCACGCATTGAAACGGGGATCGGCCAGACGATGCCGGGCCTCTTCCTGGTCCCAAGACGGTGTCGTGACATAGGCAGGTGGAGCAAAAAAGGCCGTCATGCGGTCCAATTCACCAGCAGGCAATGTCGCAGGACCACCCACTAGATGGGTGAACTCTTGTTCCACTTCAGCGGAAAACCGCTCAGCCCCCAGCGCATCCACCAGGATTTTGATCCGCGACTTATAGATATTGTCGCGACGACCCCAGCGGTTATAGGTGCGCAGGACCGCTTCTGTATAAGACAGCATGTCCCGCCAATGCAGGCCAGTCTTGATCACCGGGGCCACGCGGGGGGTCCGGCCTTGGCCACCACCCACTTTCACAATCAGTCGGACCTCGCCGGCCTCATCGCAATAGACCTCAAACGCCAAATCATGGACTTCACTGGCTGCCCGGTCTTCAACCGCGCCGTTGAACGCCACTTTGAACTTGCGGGGCAGGAAGGCAAACTCAGGGTTCAAGGTCGACCATTGCCGCATCAGTTCTGCTAAGGGGCGGGGGTCAACACGCTCATCATGTGCGACCCCGGCTAAGTGATCTGTTGTCACATTGCGGATACAGCTGCCACTGGTTTGGATGGCATGCATCTGGACTGTCGCCAGATCGCCGAGGATGTTCGGCACGTCTTCGAGCCGCACCCAATTGAATTGGATATTCTGCCGCGTGGTGAAGTGGCCAAAGTTCCGATCATAGACCCGCCCAATCTGGGCCAGCATGCGCAGCTGGCGCGACGATAGCAGTCCATAGGGAATGGCGATCCGCAACAAGGGGGAGTGCCGCTCGACATAAACGCCATTCTGAAGCCGCAAGGGCTTATACTCGTCTTCCGACAAGCGACCGCTCAAATAGCGATCGGTCTGGTCAGCAAATTGACGCACACGGGCGTCAACAATACTTTGGTCAATGTCATTATAGATGTACATAAGGCGGCCTTTGAGTGGCTGCCTGTATCCGGGCTGTAGTTCGCGCGCGCAATCCGCCTCTGCTCAACATGTCGTTTAGAAGTTCTGATGATTGGCGCAGAAATCCTTAAACTAGGCGGTGAAGCGTGGCTCTCGTTAGGTTTGCTAATGGCATGGTGAAGCCTCAATCTGTCGTTTGAGGAAGCCGGACTGCCTATGTCGATCAGGACGCGACCAGCTGTTCTGGCGCATTGGGAAAGTCAGGCATGCCATGATCCTGCTCGATCGGACACATAAAGACGTCAAACGGGACGACGCCAAACCGGTTTCGGTGCCAGAGCCCTCGGCAGCGCGACTGGACCAACTTATTGCAGAGCTTGAGGCCCGTCTTGCTGATATTGACCGTCAGGGACCGACAACGCTCGCCAGTTCCCTATCCGCCGAAGACATGGTGTTGACCGATGTGATTGCTCGGCTTGGCCTCTCGATCGACATTTTCACATTGGAGACCGGCCGCCTTCATCCTGACACTTTGACCATGATAGCTCGGACCGAGACGCGCTACGGGCTGAAGTTGCGTGTGTTTGAGCCAGAGGCAGAGGCTGTGGCCGATTATATCGGCGCGTTCGGCAAGAATGGTTTCTATGAAAGCCTTGAGGCGCGCCAGGCCTGTTGTCGGGTTCGCAAGTCCCAACCCCTGGGCCGTGCGCTTGCGGGCTATCACGCGTGGATAACCGGGCAGCGCCGGGATCAGGCGCTGACACGCGAGCGGCTGGAGCAGCGCGAAGGGGACACAGCCCACGGGCTGATCAAGTTCAATCCGCTGGCGGACTGGCAGTGGGATGATGTGCTGGCCTATGCCGACCGCTTTGATGTGCCGCTCAACCCGTTGCATGCGCGCGGCTATGTGTCGATCGGATGTGACCCGTGCACCCGCGCGATACGCCCCGGCGAACATGCCCGCGATGGGCGTTGGTGGTGGGAAACCGCCGATACCAAAGAATGTGGCCTGCACACCCCCATTTCAGACAACAGCCCCGTCTCCGCCGTGTAACCAAGTGCCCCAAGCAAGTACCTAACCAAGTGCCGCCGCCCAACCAACTGGACCCAAAACAATGACCTTTTTTAGCCGCCTTCTGCATCTCGACCGGCTTGAATCTGAAGCCATTTATATTCTGCGGGAAGCAGCCGCCCAAAGCCGCAATCCAGCCTTGCTGTTTTCAGGCGGTAAGGACAGCGCCGTCTTGCTCCATTTGGCACTCAAGGCCTTTCGGCCTGAAAAATTGCCATTCCCACTGCTGCATGTGGATACAGGGCACAATTTTGAGGGGGTTACCGACTTCCGGGATGCGACTGCGCGCCGTCTGGAAGAGCGTCTGATTGTCGCTCATGTGGAAGACTCAATCCAGCGCGGCAGTGTGCGCTTGGCTTCCCCGCTGGCCAGCCGCAACGCTGCCCAAGCCGTGACATTGCTGGAAGCCATCGAAACCCATGGCTTTGATCTTCTGCTTGGCGGTGCCCGGCGCGATGAGGACAAAGCCCGCGCCAAGGAGCGCGTATTCAGCCATCGTGATGCGTTTGGGGCTTGGAACCCCAAATCGCAGCGGCCTGAACTCTGGGACCTTTACAATGGCCGATTGCATGCAGGCGAGAATTTCCGCGTCTTTCCGCTGTCTAATTGGACCGAGCTTGACATCTGGACCTATATCGAGCGCGAGAAAATCGCCTTGCCCGATCTCTATTTCGCCCACATGCGCCGGGTCGTCCGCGATGGCGATTTGTGGCGCCCTGTCACCCCAGTCACCCCAGAAGCTGAGGGTGAACATGTCGAAGAGCGTATGGTGCGCTTTCGCACTGTCGGCGACATGACCTGCACCTGCCCCATCGAAAGCCAGGCCACAAGCGTTGCAGACATTATTGCGGAAACCCGGCAGAGCACCTTGTCCGAACGCGGGGCAACCCGGCTTGATGATAAGGTCAATGAAGCCGCCATGGAGCGCCGCAAAAAAGAAGGCTATTTCTGATGACCCAGGCCCATAATCGCCTCGTGCGCATCGTGACCGCCGGCAGCGTTGATGACGGCAAGTCTACTCTGATCGGGCGCATCCTGCATGATTCCAAAGCCCTGATGAGTGATCAGGTTAATGCCCTTGCCAATGCCCGGTTCAGCCGGGCGGAGGCAGGAGACCTTGATTTGTCCTTTGTGACCGACGGGCTTGAGAGCGAACGCGAACAGGGCATCACCATTGATGTGGCCTATCGCTATTTTGCCACGCCTGAGACCTCCTTCATCGTAATCGATGCCCCAGGCCATGAGCAATATACCCGCAACATGGTGACCGGGGCCAGCAATGCCGATGTGGCCATTGTTCTGGTTGATGTTTCACGGCTTAATCGGGGCCATTTGAAAGTCCAGACCCGCAGACATGCCACCATCGCCCATCTTCTGGGTCTGAAAGTGGTGTTCGCCGTCAACAAAATGGATTTGGTGAACTGGTCCCAAAGCGCCTTTGGCGACGCCGCAGAAAGCCTGAAGCGGCTCAGCCGCAGCCTTGGCATCGCTGATCCTGCCATTGTGCCAATCAATGCGCGGTCGGGGGATAATGTTGTCCACCGCGAGCAGACAGCGGCCTGGTATCAGGGTCCCAGCCTGATCCAGATCTTGCAGCAACACGGCGGGGGGACCGATCTCAGTGACCTGCCCTTGCGCTTCCCAATCCAGCGTGTCGTGCGGGTTGATGGCCATACGCACAGCGCCCGGCGCGGATATGCCGGACGGATCGAGACCGGACGTGTCAGAATTGGCGATGAGGTCACCATTGGCCCTCACAAGGTCAAGGCGCACATTTCAGGCATTGAAACCTATGATCAGAGCCTGCTTGAGGCTGAAGCGGGCCTGTCGGTCACGCTCTATCTCGATGAGGAGGTTGATGCCGCCCGGGGTGATGTGTTGAGCGACGGGGCGGCTGTCTATGTCAACCGGCTCGTGGCCGATCTGTGCTGGCTGGATGACCAAGCCTGGAGCCCTGGCCGTCGCTATGTGCTGCAGCAAGGCACGGCCAGCCCCTCAGCCCGCATCAATTCCATCCTGCATGTGCGCGACATGGTTGATCTGACCGAAGTGCGTGGCGGCGAAGGGCTTAAACTCAATGATATTGCCTTGGTCGAAATCCAGACCCAGAATCCGATCCTTGGCGATCTGTTCGCTGCTAATCCCAAGACCGGGGCGTTCATACTGGTGGACCCAACCACCAACCAGACCGCTGCTGCAGGGATGATCCGCAGCACCGAGGCCTTCAATCAACCATCATTTGAGCCAGTCGGGTAAGCCTCGATCAATCAGTTTGGTTTAAAGTAGAGGCGTGTTCTGGTGACTGCTCTGGGGGCAGGATGGATAGGTTTCTTATCACGGCATGTTTGGTCCTGATCGGATTGCTCGGTCCAATATCGATGACGGCTCGAGCCCAGCCTCAAGCAGCCCCAGTGGTTGCAGCCATTCCAGACGCTGAAATCCCGATCCGACGGAAACTATTCGACACCATCAAAGCATCTGTCGACGCTCGCGATTTTGACACGCTGAGCGCGATGGAAGAACGTTTCCGCCTAACTCGCTCACGCACGCCAAGCGGCGTATGGGAATTGGATCTCTTTTATCAGGCACTCGATGGCTATTTGTCCGAAGGTCTGCGCGCTGGCCAGAATTGCAAAGCGGAAAAAGCTAACTTTGTGGACCAGTGGCAAACCGAACATCCAAACAACCCTGCACCAGTGATCGTACAAGCAAAGTTACTGGAGTGGACAGCCTGGTGTTACCGTGACGCGAGTTCTCTCAATGTGGACTGGGACCACTTCTATAAAACCCTGACACGCGCAAGCACTTTACTTGAAAGACACAAAGCGATGGCCTCACGTGATCCTGAATATTATGCTGTGGCCGCGAGTATTTATCGCGGGCTGGGCGTTACAGGTGAGGCCTATCAAGCGTTTCTGGACGAGGCAACAGAACGCGAACCGGCCTATTTGCGCACATATTCCAGTGCTTTTTGGTCCTTCATGCCTCAATGGGGGGGAAGTGCCGAAGAGATGGAATCTTTCGCCCGCTATGCGATGGACAAGGCACGCGCCACCGAGGGGACTGGTATGTATGTCCGACTTCTCTGGCAGATGGATTCTTGCGACTGTCAACTCATTCAGCAGGTTTCGCGATGGTCGGTGCTGCGCCAGTCAATGCTGGATGTCTATTCGCGTTTTCCTGTTGAACGTAACCGGCGGTTTTTCGAGCGGGCCTCTTGCCAGAAGAGGCAATTGGAGGAAGCTCGCCACTATGTAGGCTTGGCACATCCGGAAAATGACTGGCTCCAAAACACGCTTTTGACCAGCGATATATGTGAGCAGGTTTGGAAGGAAGAGCGGGAATGAGCCAGCCGATGCAAGATTATGTATTCGAACAGCGCGGTCGTCGCCCGGCGGTATATCTCGCCACGGTCATAAGCCTAATCATGATTGGCGTGGGACTCGCTCACAATGCGCCATGGTATTTCCTCGTACCAGTTGGATCGGCAGGACTGATGACCCTAATCATGCTGATCACAAATAGTCGCAGCGGTCTAGCACTCAGCCAATCGAGCCTGCATCTATTCAAGGACAATTGGGAGGAGCGATTTGGTCTGAGCGAGATTACCCAGGTGCGTGTTAAGAGCTTCTCTGACGGTCAGCCTAGCCTATGGCTCGATCTGAAGCATCGACCCTCCTACCGCATTCCCGGCTATTGCTTCGGCTCATCCAAAGCATTCATCGAAGCGCTAAAGGCACGCGGCATCCCAGTCCACTAAGCAGATGGGAAAATTGCGGCCTTGACGGTTATTGCCCGTTTGTTCCGGCAGGGACGCGGTCCCTAAATCGGGGGAATATCACCGGCTCATCACCCGGGCACCATGTGGGATAACGGGTCATCACATGGCCAAACAAATCAGACCCGATCAATTCAGATAGCCAACGGTGCAAATGCGGTAAGTCCTGAGCTGCAAACCAGGCCGGATCAACCGCCGCAAACTGCCGCACGAAGGGAAAAATCGCTACATCAACCAATGAAATGCGGTTGCCCAAAACATAGGAATTGCATGCCAGCTTGGTCCCAAGGTCGGATAGGAAAACTAGGCCTTCCGAACGGCCAATTTCAGCGGTGAGGCCAAAGCGCGCGGGATATTTGTACCGGTCTAGGCTTTGCTTAAATGGGCCATCTGTTTGGGCGATTAGATTCCGCCCGTCCCCATTCCAGCCAGCTTGCCAGTTCCCCGGATCGTAGCATTCCAGGGCAAAGCGCATGATGCTAAGGCTTTGATCGATTACACGGCCGTCGGTGAGAACAAGTACAGGCACGGTTGCTTTCGGGGAAGCTTCGATTAGGTGTGCCGGTTTGGCCTTCAGAGCCACTTCGCGCAATTCGAAATCAACACCAGCATATGCAAGTGCCATCCGAGCCCGTATGGCGTAAGGGCAGCGACGAAAGCTGTAGAGGATTGGATAAAGGCTCATGACCGATTTAAGCCTTCCAGCCGATTATAGCCCTTGTCGTTGCGATGCGTCCAACACTGGCCAACACAGCTTCATGCAGAGGATTGATTTCAGCTGAACTGACAGCAGGGTTATAGTAGGCGGCAACGATCAAGGGGCGGTGGCTTGGTGGCCATATAATAGCAACATCATTGTAAAAATCTTGTCCATTCGTACCAACAACGGTGCCCGTTTTGTCTCCAGCCCGCCAGCCAGATGGCAAACCAGCTCGGATGCGTCGAAGGCCGGTTGTGGTTTCAACCAACCATCCGGTAAGGCTGCGCTTAGCCAAGTCTGACAAATAATCACCGATCAAATAGCGCGCAACGAGTCGCGCCATCGCCGCGGGCGATGTGGTATCAAACTGGGAGCCTGGTTCCACGAGATTTAGCATAGGCTCATATCGATCCAGTCGGGTCACGCGATCTCCAGCCTCTCGAAAGCGGCGGGTCACAGCTTGAGGGCCACCAAGGAGGCGGATTAATAGATTGGCAGCAGGATTATCGCTGGTAACCTGCGTTGCTCGTGCTAGGTCAATCAGCCTCATCCCACCTTCAGCAAGGTGCGCTTGCGTGACCGGCGCATGTGGCACCATGTCAGATTGATTATAGGAAACAAATTGATCCCTTTGCAGTAGGCCAAGATCAATATCGCGCAGCACTTCCGCAGCAAGGATAAGTTTGAAAGTTGAACACAACGCAAAGCGCTCATTTTGGCGATGTCCAACGAGTTCACCGTTCGATGTATCCAGAATAGAGACTCCTAGGCGACCCCCAGCCTCAGCTTCGAGAGCCTTAAGCGACTTGGCCGCTGTCTGCATAGTCGAGCCCGCAAACTGACTTGTACCAGCCAAAAGCAATCCCAACGCAGCACGCCGATCTGGAAAGGGGAATAGAGGCATGTGGAACCCTGTGAATTTGCCCCGATCAGGCCAGTTTCTGGTATCCAGCCAGAATGATTTGCACGTGGAAGTCAATCAAGGCGGGAACATCGTCCCAAGGAAACTCACCACGCGCCAGTAAGAGAGCACATAATCCATGCATACTCGCCCACAAACTCTGTGCCAGATGATCGGGAGAGCCGGAGCGCAGGTGGCCTTCCGCCTGCAGGCGGGCCACTTCGTCCCGAAAGCCGTCAAAGGCGGCCATGCCAGGCTTGATATCTGGGTTGAATATCTCTTCATCATGGGCTGGGCCTTCCAGCATGAAGGCGATTCTATAAGCCACCCCTTGATCCAGTGCGAAGCCAATATAACCTCGAACAAGAGCCTCCAGCCGCGCCGGAGCCGGAATCTCAGCTGATCTGATCTGACAAATTAACTGCTCAAGCTGGGCAAAAGCTCTCGCCGAAAGAGCATTCGCCAATGCCTCTTTGGTGGGAAAATGGGCGTACAGGCTGGGCTGAGAGATACCAACAGCGTTGGCAATCATCCGAGTGGAAGTCCCAGCAATGCCAAAAGACAAGAATAAACGGGCGGCATGGTTGAGAATGTCCTCGCGCCGATCCGCGCCTTTGAGGCGCTGGGCCGCAGGTGGTCGCCGATGGGCCGCGGATAAGGACCTCAAAATACCAGTAGCGGTCTTCTTGTCGATTTTTTTTCCGATGTTCGACACTTTTGCTCTTGACCTCTATGAAAATAGCGTCATCCTATCACTGATAGGTTAAACGTCCAACCAAAAAGTCTTCTCCCCGAAATGGACCCTTATGAAGAGCCTACCTTGTCCACCCAAACAGCCCCTGGAAAGGGGCGCCCAGCGGCGCGGCCAGATCTTGGCCGCGTTCATTATTGTCTCCTTTATCGCAGCAGGATGCAGCGATGGGAGAAAGTCCGGACAGGCCGAACCAGTCCTTGTCGAAATCAAACGCGCTGAAGCTGTTGCATCACAGGATGAAATTCTCGCCACGGGTTCCTTCCGGCGCGAGAAAGAAGTTGATTTATCGTTCCGAATTGGTGGGGTATTGCGGGAAATCAATTATCGTGAAGGCCAGCTAATCGAAAAGGGCAGTGTGGTCGCCAGCATTGATCCAACACAAGTAGAAGCTCAAATCGTTCAAGCACAGGCCCAAGCCATGCAAGCCAGTGCCGGAATCGGACAAGCGGTAGAGCAGGCGCGAGCCGCCACATCTTCCATTGCATCTGCACGCGCGGGCCAAGCTCAAGCTGAAGCTAATGCCGGCCGTGCTGCAGCAGCATTGGCTCAGGCCCGAGCAGATCTTGCCAATGCACAACGCGATTATGAACGCGATGCAGCTCTCGCCCAGAAAGGTTATGTTTCAGAGGCTCGCCTCGATACGCGCAAGACAAGGATGGATGTGGCGGAGGCCAGCTTGCGTTCAGCGGAAGCTGGACTTAATGCAGCAAGGCAAGCTGCGCTAGCCGCCAATGCGGGAATCAACCAAGCTGAAGCTGGCGCTGGAGCCGCCCAAGCCGGTGTACAAGCTGCCTCCGGTCGCGCGCGCGCCGCCCAGGCTGTGGTCGCGGCAGCAGCATTCGACCGTCGGTGGGCCCGACTCATCTCGCCAATTCGGGGGATCGTGCTGACACGATCGGCCGAGCCCGGCGAAATTGCTGCACCTGGCCAGTCTATTCTAGTTGTGGCAGACGAGGAATCGCCACTGATCCTTCGCACACCTGTTTCGGACAAGGATGTGGCGCGAATACAAGTGGGCGACGGTGCCGATGTTTATGTGTCGGCGATTGGCCGCAATCTCAAGGGTGTTGTGACCCGTGTGGCTCAACGTGCTGATCCACGAACAGGCGCATTTGACATCGATATTGCAGTAGACAATGCCGGTGAGATCAAAACGGGCTTCTTCGCTGATGCCCGTATTCGTTCCAAAACAGCATCCAGCCAACAAGCAAGAACCAATGAGGTTCTGGTACCGACTGAAGCCCTAATTGGGGTGAATGGTAACAAGGCTACCTTGTTCGTACTCAATAGCGACCAAAAGACTGTCCGCCTCGCCACAGTTGACTTCATTCGGCTACAAGGCAACCAGGCGCTGGTGCGGGGCATACCGATTGGAACCGGCGTTGTGACCTCGGGCGGTGCCTATGTAGCAAACAAAGCCCTCGTAAAGGTCGTTGAGGCGCGGCCGTGATCACGCAACTTAACCCCGCCCGCTTTACCGTCCAGCGCTGGCAGTTCACGCTTCTGGCCTTTGCCCTTTTGGCCCTCTTGGGCCTCAACGCTTTCTCCTCAATCCCAAGATCTGAGGACCCCCACTTTCCCATCCCCATCGTAATTACCAATGTGGTACTACCTGGCGCAGACGCCAAGGATGTTGAAGAATTACTCGTCAAACCGATTGAAGATGTCGTTGACGGTCTTGATGATGTGAAGGAAGTACGCAGCTTCGCTGCGGACGGAGTTGCCACCATCATTGCTGAGTTCGAGTGGAGTACGAATCCCGAACGCAAATATGATGAAGTCATCCGCGAGGTAAATGCGATCCGCAACAGCCTGCCGGCCGGGATTGTGCGGCTTGATGTCCGCCGGGCACGAACGACAGAGACCAATATCCTGCAGGTCGCGTTGGTATCCGACCTCGTCCCCTGGAAACGGATGGAAACTATCGCTGATGATCTGCGCGAAGAACTTGACCGCTCGCCCGGTGTCCGCAAGGCAGAATACTGGGGCGCACCACGATCCGAAGCGCGTGTATCGATTGATGCTGGCCGTCTGGCCGCTATGCAATTGTCGCCCACCCAAGTTGCGGACGCGCTGCGCAACGCCGGAGTCGATACACCCATCGGTGCCATCCATGCTGGAGAACGGCGGTTTAATGTCAAAACCAAAGGCGCTTACAAGAGCCTAGATCAGATCCGCGATGTCCCTGTTTTCGCCACAGGCAATCGCGTGGTACGCGTTCGCGATGTTGCCGATGTAAACTGGGACACAGCGGAAGCGAGCCATCTGACCTATCTGAATGGCAAACGCGCCATGTTCATCACCGTCAAACAACGCGATAATGTTGATGTGAAACGGGTGCGCGACGGATTGGAGTCCCGACTTGATAGCTTTGAGAAGCGCTTGCCAGCTGGGATTAAGCTTGAGCGGGCATTTGATCAATCAACCAATGTCAACCATCGCCTCGGCAAGCTTTATCGGGATTTCGGCATTGCTTTAGGGCTGGTGCTGATTACCCTTTTGCCTCTGGGAGTGCGCGCTGGCTTTGTCGTCATGCTGTCGATCCCCATGTCCTTGCTTATCGGGGTTTTTTGGCTTCAGACTGCGGGCTTCACCTTGAACCAGCTTTCCATTGCTGGCTTTGTCTTGTCCCTTGGTCTGCTGGTGGATGACTCCATCGTGGTAACTGAAAACATTGCCCGACGGATCCGAGAGGGTGAGGATCGAGTAACGGCGGCGATCAATGGGACCGGCCAAATCGCAGTTGCGGTTCTAGGTTGCACAGCCACGTTGATGTTGGCCTTCCTCCCGCTCCTCTTCCTTCCTGAAGGCTCTGGCCAGTTCATCAAATCGCTGCCCGTGACAGTCTTATTGACCATTGCCGCTTCACTATTTGTCTCATTGACCGTCATCCCTTTTCTTGCAAGTCGGCTGCTGAACAAACATGAAGACCCCGAAGGCAATCCGCTTCTACGGCGTATCAACCGAGGTATTCATGAGTTCTATACGCCTATTTTACATCGAGCACTTGCAAAGCCTTGGGCGGCATTAGCGATCGTATTTGCTATCTGCTTTACCTTTATCCCAATCTTAGGCGTAATCGGACAGAGCCTTTTTCCACCCGCTGGTATCCCCCAATTTCTGGTTCGGATCGAGACACCTGAAGGCACATCTTTAGCCACAACCAACAAGGCAATGGACTTTGTCGAATCTCGTTTGGAAGCGCGCAAGAAGGCGGGGGAAGTAGATTGGTATATGTCCAATCTCGGCCGCGGCAATCCACAAATCTTCTACAACATCTTCCAGCGCGAATATGCTACCAATTACGCTGAAGTCTTTGTCCAAAAGAATTATTGGAAAGGCAAGGAAAGCGAACGCTGGATCGAGGCTCTACGCAATGACCTAAAGGGCTATCCAGGGGCACGGTTCACCGTCGAAGTGTTCGTCAATGGCCCACCTGTTGAGGCCCCAATTGCAGTGCGCATTTTCGGCGAGGATATCAGCGAATTACAACACATCTCACGTCAAGTGATGACATTGATGGAAGCCACACCTGGTGTACGTGATGTGGTCAATCCCTTGAGGTTAGATCGAATTGATGTCGATCTTGGCATAAATGCGCAAGAGGCGGCCCTTCTAGGCATCCCAGCGGGGCTTGAACGCCGGGTGGCCCGTCTAGCTTTGGCAGGAGAAACCGCAGGAACCTTTCGGGACGAACGGGGCGACGATTTCCCCGTTGTTGTGCGCTTGCCCACGGCAGGACGCAATGTTTTGGCAGACCTTGACCGGATCTATGTGCCAACCAATGCGGGCGGTTCTGCGCCTTTATCTTCATTTGCCGATCCCAAATTGGTGGCCACGCCAGCGGCAATCAATCGGGTCAACCGCGAACGCGTGGTTACCCTCACAGGCCAGACTTCTGATGGCTATCTGACCGCGTCGGTCACGGATACGCTACTCACGCGCATCAATCAGGATATCAAACTGCCACCTGGCTTCCGAATTGAGCTTGGCGGACAAGCGGCTGCCCAATCAGAAAGTTTTTCAGGTCTAGGTGCAGCTTTCATGATCGCGCTCTTTGGCATTTTGGCGGTACTTGTGCTGGAATTCGGCAAATTCAAGACAGCGCTGGTTGTGGCGGGCATTATCCCGCTGGGCATGTTTGGCGCGATTGCCGCCTTAGGGCTTACCGGAAATTCCCTGAGTTTTACCGCCACAATCGGCATCATAGCCCTAATTGGTATCGAGATCAAAAACTCAATCCTACTGGTCGACTTTACCGAGCAATTGCGTCGTGAAGGGGTTGAATTGATGGAGGCCATTGAGCGGGCGGGGGAGGTACGCTTCCTGCCCGTTCTATTGACCAGTGTCACCGCCATCGGCGGCCTGATACCCTTGGCGTTGGAACAATCGGGCCTATACTCGCCTATGGCGATTGCCATTATTGGTGGCTTGATCAGCTCAACCTTCCTTTCCCGGATCGCGACGCCTGTGATGTATTACCTCACTGCACGCAAGTCGGAAGCCCGAAGATTGGCAACTGAAGCTCTTTCTGGTTCATAAAGTGTCTGAAATCAGCCTACTTTAGCTGCCATAGCTGCGACCCTGCGGCATCGCGACAGGATCGAAACCAGCGTCAGCTTTGACGACAGCAAAAACCTCCCGTCGGAAACGTCGATCAACGCCGTCAATTTTAAATGAGCTGTAAAAAAGCCCATTCTTCCGCGTTACAGTTGAACAACCTTCTTTACCGACAAGCGGGGCCAATTCTTTGACCTGCTTGTTGTAGATTTGTTGATAATCTTTGGGGGAGATATTGCTGCCATCAATGCGTATCCGAATAGTGTTTGCAGGGTTGGGCGGCACAGTTGTGCAAATCTTTCCATCCTTCAAATAAACCTTTCCCACAATCTGGATATCGATTGGCCCGCGACGATCGAGCAGGATCGTGGCCTCTTCATGCCAGCTCCCATCAAAGTTCTTGCGATATTTGACCATTACCTCGCAAGTTTTGGCTTTCATATTTGGTGAAAAGCATAAGATGTGGCCTTGATCCACCAAATCCATGACCTCATTTCTTTGGACCGTTACCTCAGGAGCAGGGACAGGGGCGCCCGTAACAGCCGCTGACGCTGCAGATTTTTCCCCAGCAGAGGTCGTAGGTCGGGTGAGCAGACCCAACCCGGCACCCGCAACGACGATGAGACCAGCGACCAAAAGCACTGGACCTGAACCTCCAGAGCCGTTGTTTGTTGTTAGGTCCATCGCTGTCTCCCTGTAAGCGCTGTCCCTAGGCACAGCTATTCCCCTAGCAACACAATCTAATCGCGCTGTGTAAACTTCTGGTATCTATCATATAACGTTCAAGAGCTGATCGCTTATTGTACTTTTGCTTGCGAAGGTGAACCAAGTTCGCGCTGAACCCGATAGATCATACCTCCACTCTGCAAGGGAACAACTGGAACCAGCCAATCTGGGACTTTTCCCATCATGAGTCCGGCAATGAAGCTATCGGGATAATCGCGGGCGAAGTGGCGAAACTGGACATTGCGTGGACAAATGCTGAGATAGTCGAATGGCCGCTGGCTACGTCGGACAGCGGCTTCTTTCGGAGATGCCAAAAGCCAATGCATCACCCAGGCCAGATCATGGTTCAAGCGATGATAGCCAGAGTAAACCAAGGTGTGGTGGGTGGTATGCAAAAGATACTCTGACTGGCCCAAAGGAGCCAGAATTCGGCTGGGCGGCAAGGCTTGGACCACTTTCAACTGTTCGGGGCCGAAACAGTGAACGGCTTGAATGGGTAACCTTACCGATGAATCTTCAAATTCGGTCCAAGTTTCAGACTGGCTCTCTTGACTTGTATTCGTGATCAAAGGCTTGCCCACTGGCATGAAGACTATTGTGAATGCATAAATGGCAGCCGATGGCACCGTAAGAGCCCAAATTGAAGCTCGCTTAGGCCCAGGTTTCATCGTCCTTAACAAGGCCAAAATCGATGGCGCAAAAATGATGATAGCGCTGAGCGATAACATCGCTCCTGCACGAACATAGAGCGCGTTGCCAACAAGGCCGAAGCCCAGCACGGCCAAAGCAGGCAAAACCTCCTTTAGCTTGAGCCATTTGTAAACAACAAGATAAAATGCGAAACCAATCGCGAGGAGTCCGAAAAGTTGCGGCAGGATTGCCAGCGGATTTTGCGTTACCGCCATCCATGGACTTAAGTTTTCTTCCGCTTGCCCCATCCAGTAAGTTTGAAACAGTGGGTCGTAAAGTTGCGAGGGGTCGCGACATGCCGGAAAGAGCACCAACAGGCCGAATAAGATTGCTATCCCGACCAAAGCTGCAACAACCAGTCGTGCTAAGGGTCTTTTGAGATGGGCAACGAGGTCTGCCAGCGCCAACACATATAGACCCATTACAAAAAGGCCGCTGGCGAGGGGGAGTGTCCAACTATCGCACCACATGGTGTTGAGCGGGCGAGGCATAAAAATCACGAGGTTTATTGCAGTCAACCCGAGGGTTCCCCAACCAAGCCCGCGCAGAAAGCCACGCTCCGCAGAAGGGTCCAGGGTCCAAACCAGTACAAGGCCGAAAAGGCCGCCGATCACAAACGGCAAGCCATCAATACCGACAACCAAACCAAAATTCAGGCCAGCTGCGGCGATCAGGCCTGTGGCAAAGCTTCTTGGACCAAGGGTGGCACCGACAAAGGCAACCAGGCCAATCATCTGTAGGCTGTGATGATCGATTAGACCCGGCAGAAAATGAAAAATAACACTATCCATTTGGATAATCATGACACCCAAAATGCCAACCAAGGCCCAATCGCGGGGCGGGGCCCGAACTTCGGCCCAATCCGGCCATTTAATCAAGGCTGCCACACGACGCGCTGCCCAATAGAGCAGCAGGATGAGTGGCATGAAGACCAACGGTGGATAAGTGATCATCATCCAATGTTCGGCTTGGGCCGTGCCCATGAATGGTCCAAATAGAAGGATCAAGAATGCGGGCCCAAGATCAGCAAGTCGCGACCAATGCCAGGCAGTCCCTTCTCCAAAACCAAGCCGTGATTGGCGCATGTCATACCAGCCTTGGCCATTCAGCAGGTCGCGGACCTCCACCAAGCGCAAAACCGAGTCTGAATCATAGATGAGATCGCGTCGATAAACGTCTTGAAATAGCGGATAGCTCCAAAGGCCAACAATCAGCAGGCTCGCAAGGCAAAGCATGGCTAAAAATGGCCAGTCAATCCTCCCAGATGGACGCTGCGAGGGACGTTGTCGATCGCCCGCCATTGTCATCGTGGTGTTGCCCAAGGCTTCGACCAGCAAGTCGCTGTTGTTGTTTCAACCTGCACAGAACGCGAGCTAGGTGCACGTAACCACGATGGCACATGGCTTGTTCTGGTGAGATAGGTATCAAGCTCTGCGACACGGCCAGTTTGTTGATACCAAATCTGGGGTAAAGCACATTGTGGCTTGGGGGTAGGTGCGTAGCGGAAAGCACGTGCAACTTCAAACAGCCCAGTTACTGACGCACAACAGATGATGATAATAATCCCGAGCTTAAGGCCTCCTGATTTCAAGCGGGGATTATCGCAGAGGCCCATCGCAACCATCATTGCCAGTATAGCGAGTGCCGGGACTGAGGCGCGCATCTCGAAATCTGGTCCTGAACCAACTTGGCCGAAAGGGATCAAGAAAAGAAGACCAAAGGTCAGCACCAGAATATCGCCGCCAAGCTTGCCGCCTCCGCCTAAACGGATCATCACCCACAGCCAAGGCACGACTTCAAAAACCAGCAGGGCAAATGCACCCCATGGATTGAGGGAAGACAGGCCTTGCTGCAATGCCTGCGTACCGGCCGTCAGATAGCTAAGCGCTGGCAAAGCAATCACGAAGCCGAGCGAACCAATCAGCACATCAAGCGGCTTGATCTGACGTTGCACGAGAGCCTTT